>NZ_JBJUDF010000283.1:0-14397 GCF_046067725.1 Planktothrix sp. | reverse complement strand
ACTTCAGACAAAAAACACGGACATACAGACATCATTCGAGCCATTGTGATTAGTCCAGATAATCAATTATTAATCTCTGGAAGCAATGATAAAACTATAAAAGTATGGGACTTAAATTCAGGTGACTTCAGAGATCAATTAACAGGTCACACTAAAGCTGTTACATCCTTAGCTATCACTTCAGATTCTCAATTTTTAGCCAGTGGTGCTGATGATGGAACAGTTAGAATTTGGGATCTCAAACAACATCAAGAACTTGCTACTCTTTCTTTTCCTTCTTCTTATGTACAGTCTGTAGCTTTTACTACTGATAACAAATTTCTGGTTGCTGGAGGAGATAAGAATGCTATAAAAGTCTGGAAAATGCCATTTTAAAGTTAATTTTAATCCGGGGCTGAATATAGCAAATCTCAATGAATTGGATCTATTCACCCTAAAAAATATCTCCATCCCAGTGTAGGGGCGAAGCAAGCCTCGCCCCTAGGTTTTTTGTAATATCATCAAGACCTTTTCATAGCTCATAGGCAACGGATTTTATAGAAATAAGGAGATTGAGTTTATTATTTTGATTTTAGTCATTGAGTAGTGCTGAAGCACAACAACGAGGGTTTACCAAATATGTTCTAAGTTTAAGGTAAATTGAGGTAAAATATTTTCTCCTGATAATGTTGATGGATTTTCTAATATTTCTACTTCTTGATTAGGTCGATAGATTTCTACGGTTTTGGTTTGAGGATCAATTAACCATCCTAAACGAGTTCCGTTTTCTTGGTATTCTTTCATTTTCTTTTGAATAGTTTTGAGATGATCGCTTGGAGAACGTAATTCAATCACAAAATCAGGACATAACGGTAAAAACTTTTCTTGTTGTTCAGCAGTTAAATGATTCCATTTTTCTAACGGTATCCATGACCCATCGGGAGAACGATCTGCACCATTGGGAAGTTTAAATCCTGTAGAAGAATCAAAAGCAATTCCACACTGATTTTGACGACTCCAGGCTTGCAATTGATAGGCAATTTCAATATTTCGATGTCCTGTTTTTCCCCCTGCGGGTGACATAATCACTAACTCTCCATTGCTGTTCCGTTCAAATCTTAAATCTGGGTTATTTTGACACAGTTGATAAAATTGTTCGTCACTGAGATCAATGGTTTCTATGTTTAAAGTAAATTGAGTCATCGTTATTCATGGTAAGAGGATTAGATTAAAACTATTATAAGCGATCGCTCTTTTGGTGCGGAAACACGCGATCGCTATTTTTCTCATCTATAATAGAAGTGGTAATTATTTATTGTGGAATATCCAAACTTTCTAACACTCAAAAATCAAATCAACTAAACTTTTTAAATCCGGCACTTCTAAATCCGGTTGAGCAGTGGTAGGTTTGGTTGCACCTCCTCCGGGTTTTCCTTGACGACGATTGACCCAAACCGTTGTTAATCCTAAACTTTTGGCTGTAGCAATATCATGAAAAAGGCTTTGAGCTACGTGCAGTAATTGATGAGAAGAAAGCTTAGTTTTTTCTAAAGCAAATTCAAAATTATGGACAGAAGGTTTATAGGATTGAGCTTGTTGTGCGGTAATAATGTCATCAAATTCTATTTTGAGATGTTTATTAGTTTGGGCAAATAAATCATCATCAATATTAGAAATAATTACTAATTTATACTTTTGTTTTAACGCTTGGAGAGCTTCTACTGTATCCGAAAAGGGTTGCCAATCTTGAATCGAATTAGCTAAACTTTCTAATTCCGTAGCCGTTGGAGAAAACCCTAAACGTTCTCCGAACTTCTGCACCACTTCTCGAAGAATGTCTCGATAGGTTTTATAATCTCCGCTTTGAGCTTCTGGTTCTAAAATAGCAAATAATTCTAGTAACGCTTGATCACTCATTGTAATACCATGAGCCTTGACTAATTGTTGTAAAACCGGAGTAATTCCGCTTTCCCAATCAATTAAAGTCCCGTAACAGTCAAAGCTCAAGGCTGTAAATTGATTAAATTGAATCATGAGTTTAGGGGTATTTTAAGACGGATTCAATATCGCCTTCTCAATTCGAGAGAATGATGAAATCCTGGGCGATTATTCTTTACCAATGACTGATAACCCTTCAACAATAATTGACGGAGTATAACAGGAACCATTCCAAGAGCCATCGCCCCCTAATTCTACAACTTGTTTGAGAGCGGTGTAAACATTCCCCGCTACCATTGTATTTTTCACCCGTCCGACAATTTCACCTTTTTCAATGCGATATCCTAAATCAACATTAATGGAAAAATCCCCACTCATTCCGGCACTTCCTCCTAACATTTGATCGACGATTAACCCTCGATCTAAACTTTGGATTAATTCATTTAAAGAACTTTTTCCGGGTTTTACTAATAAATTAAATAACCCAGGTGTGGGATAACTGCCTAAATGGGTACGAAATCCGTTTCCGGTTGTACCACTGCCCAAGGTGCGACCGGTCGTTAAGTCGGTATAAAACAGTTGTAAAACCCCCTTTTCAATAAAGGTAATGGGACGGGTGGGCACTCCTTCATCGTCAAAGGGACAACTATAGGGCCCGACATCAGGTTCCTGAGAGACGCTTAACAAAGGAGACATCACGGGGGTGGTTAAGCGATCGCTCCAAGGAGAAGCGCCTTCCAAGACCTGTTTGCCATTCAAGGCGGCGGAAATGGTTCCCCAGAGCATATCGGCAGCTTTAGCAGTGAATAACACCGGAATCCGACCGACCGGAGAGGGGACATTATTTTTTGCCCAATTTAACCGCATTAAAATGCGTTCCGCCAGCAGGGTCGGATCAAGAATATCCCGTTGAGTTTGGCCATCGGACACGGCTAAAAAATCATCGCCCCGTACCCATTCAGTTTCCAGATAACCACTGAGGGTGGTGTCCGTATGGCGACATTCCAGTCCCCGTGAGTTAATCAAGCGAATCGATTCAATTTCACAGTCCCATTCGGCCGTACATAACACTTCTGGATAGGACTTGCGAATTAATTCGATGGCTTCTTTACCCCAACTGACCAATTGTTCAACGGGTACAGATTCCCCAATATCAGGATAGTGGCTGAGGGTGGTTGATGCCGTGAGTTCAACGGTTTCTGGCTGATTCAGGGTACTCAAGGAGATGGCCCGTTCAACTAATTTTTCCGGTTCCACTGGCCCATAGGCCACCGCTAAACCGGGACGGCCATCTCGCCAAAGTCGCAGGGTTGTCCCTTCCGATTGGCTGCTTTCCAGTTGCTTGAGTCGATTGGCTTCAAAAAAGATTGGCTTGGATAGGGATTGAGATTGAAACACTTCCGCAGCCTCAGCGCCTGATGCGGCAGCTAACTCTAATAGCTGTTCGGCGGATTGGTCGTTGGTCATGGATGGTAGTCATGGCATAGCGTCATCGTTCATCCTACCGTGATCGGTGATTTCTACTGAAGGTTAATAGGCAAGATGCCTGTTCCACTGGTTTAAAGTAATAAATTAGCAATTTCCTGGTGACAATAGTGGGTCAAATCTTCGACAGCTTTTCGAGCTTGTTTACCTTGATATTGGTGGTGTAGTCGGGGGGTAATCCAATAGGGACGGCCAATGAAGAGGTTAATTTTACGATAGATAATCACGGGATGTCCACCGGGTTGATCAAATAAGGGTTCGGTGGGATCAAACAGATGGAGTAGACGCAAAGGGATGGCGGCGGGAAAAATTTGTTCTTCTAAAGTTGCGATGGCTACAGGTAAAACAGCGAGGTCTCGAACTCCTGAACGTAAAGCTAAATGAGCAAACCCTCGTTGAAAGGTTCCCACAACATTAGGCTGTGTTTGTTGCAACATTGGAGTTGCTCCTTCAGGAAAGATTGCTACCATTTCCCGTTGCTTTAATAGTTGGGTTGCTTGTTTGAAAAACTGTTGAGGTCGATGTTGGGGTTCATCAAAGGGAAACGCACCAAAGCTGGTGACCAAATCTCGTAAAAGGGGCACTTGACCCATATAATGATGGGATGCAAAACGAAGGGTACGACCGACACCTGCGGTTAAAACAATCGGATCGATGACACTGCGATGGTTGCTAACCACAATCGCAGGGCACCCTTCAGGAATTCGATCTTCATAGTAAATGAACATCTGTATTCCCAATCCTGCCAATAGCCACCGAAAACTCAATCCCCTTTGATCAACGAACATGATTTACCAATACACGACTTGAATCCGGTTAAATTTGCCACAAAAACTTAAGACTTGTTTGAGAATTTTTGAGAAACTTTAAACAAAATATTATAATCTATAAGTTTCTAGGTCATGTACTTTGAAGTTTTTTCAGGGACATGACAAAAATCCCCTAAAAAGCGCGAATTTCTACTTCTGTAGAATCAGCGTGGACATAAATAAAAAATGCTATTAGCTCGGATCATCTCCGTAGCTTTGATAAAAACTCGGTTGAATCAATCTAAGTTTTACCTTTGTAATGAAATTGACACAGACTCATTTGAATACCTTTGCTTTGACAACACCCCTTTATTATGTCAATGACGTCCCTCACATTGGTAGTGCTTATACAACCATGGCAGCCGATGCCATTGCCCGGTTCCAGCGACTGCAAGGAAAATCCGTCCTGTTGATTACTGGAACTGATGAACATGGCCAAAAAATTCAACGCACTGCCGAGGAGTTTGGACGTTCTCCCCAAGCTCACTGCGATCAAATTGTTTCGAGTTTTGCCTCTCTGTGGCAACACTTAAATATTCATTATGATCGCTTTAGTCGCACGACGGCATCTCGTCACGAGGCGATTGTTAAAGAATTTTTTCAACGGGTTTGGGATCAAGGAGATATCTATCTCAGTCAACAACAAGGCTGGTATTGTGTTGCCTGTGAAGAATATAAAGAAGAACGAGAATTAGAAGGAGGAAAATACTGCCCCATCCATGTCAATAAAGTTGTTGAATGGCGAGACGAACAGAACTATTTTTTTCGACTTTCTAAATATCAAAAACAGCTAGAAACTTTATATCAAGACCATCCCGACTTTATACAGCCGGAAAGTAGGCGTAATGAAGTTATCAATTTTGTTAAACAAGGATTACAAGATTTTTCAATTTCCCGTGTGAATATTGACTGGGGTTTTCCCATTCCCTGTGATCCGAGCCATACGATTTATGTTTGGTTTGATGCCTTGTTAGGCTATGTCACGGCCTTGCTTGACCCAGAAGAAGAACCGACTTTAGAAAATGCTTTATCTAAATGGTGGCCGATTAATTTACACCTGATTGGTAAAGATATTTTAAGATTTCATGCCATTTACTGGCCGGCAATGTTGATGTCGGCGGGATTACCTTTACCCGGTCGTATCTTTGGACACGGTTTTTTAACCAAAGATGGCAAGAAGATGGGCAAAAGCTTGGGAAATACGCTCGATCCGATCGCTTTAGTCAATCAATATGGTGCAGATGCGATTCGCTTTTATTTCTTGAAAGAGATAGAATTTGGACAGGATGGTGATTATAATCAAACTCGGTTTATTAATACCGTTAATGCGAACTTAGCCAATGACTTAGGAAACCTACTCAACCGGACGCTGAAAATGGCGCATAAATATTTTAACGGTTGTGTTCCTAATGTTAAGGGTGAGGAGATTCCCCCAGAAGATGCCCTGAAGTTTCTCGGTGTCACCTTGGCAGATACCGTTACTCAAGCCTATGATTCTCTAGCCTTTAGCGAGGTCTGCACAGCTATTTTCACCTTAATTCAAGCGGGGAATAAATACATCGATGAAAAAGCTCCTTGGAGTCTGTACAAACAAGGAAAACAACAAGAAGTTTCCCAAGTGCTGTACTCGGTTTTAGAATCGGTTCGATTAGCTGCTTACCTCTTGTCCCCGATTATTCCCAATATTAGCACTCGAATTTATCAACAATTGGGATACACCCTCGACTTCAATGATCAGACTATACTAGCGACAGCCCTGTCCTTTGACCTCCATGCTGTTTGGGGCGCGTTACCCGCTAATCAACCTTTAGCGGAAGCGCAACCCGTCTTTAAACGCTTGGAAGATACAGAGGGAGCATCATCCTAAATTTTAATCTGTTTCAGTGATAGTCTAGTTTAACATAAAACTTCCATTTCAATTGTTTACTTCCCCATACTCAAATCATTTTTTGTGATAAAAAAAGAGGTATAAAAATGTTAAATAATATCAATCATGGAGAACTTTTTACTCCTGAACAAGTTCTGGAAAACAGGGGGCGAGTTGCCATTTTTATCGATGGTTCTAATCTATTTTATGCAGCTTTACAACTCGGAATTGAAATTGATTACACGAAATTATTATGTCGTTTAACCGCCGGATCTCGGTTGTTACGTTCATTCTTCTATACGGGAGTTGATCGGACGAATGAGAAGCAACAAGGCTTTTTATTATGGATGCGACGCAATGGTTATCGCGTCATCGCCAAAGATTTAGTCCAACTTCCTGATGGTTCTAAAAAAGCTAATTTAGATGTTGAAATTGCCGTTGATATGATGGCGTTAGTGGGTTCTTATGATACCGCCGTTTTAGTCAGTGGAGATGGAGATTTAGCTTATGCAGTGGACTCGGTAAGTTATCGGGGTGTGCGGGTTGAGGTGGTGAGTTTGCGCTCCATGACCAGTGATAGTTTAATTAATGTGGCGGATCGCTATATTGATTTAGAAATGATTAAAGAAGATATCCAAAAAACTCCCCGCAGTCCTAACTATACCTATCGTCCTTTATCGGGGATCAGTTTAATGGATGGACAAATCATAGAAGATTCATAGGACAATCATAGGAGTAGAAACTTATTTTTTTCCTGATTTTTACTCCTATTTATACATCCGTTTAAATAGTGCTTCTAAAGCGGATTACTATATAGGGCTACGCATTACAGTTGTAGAGACGTGCCAAAAGCAATCAGGACACCAATCAGTGTGTCTCTACTGAAACCCTTTCCCTATTTCCGATTCCCTATTCCCCATTCGTAATTCGTAATTCGTAATTCGTAATTCCCTGTTCCCTGCTTATAAAATGAGATGCGGTTTTTACCCCTTTGGATTATCCTTTTCATCGGTATTTCTGCTTGCACCCCAACCAATATTCAACCCCCTGAAACGGATGGTCAATCGAAACCTTCTCAAGAATTTGAACGAACATTAACTTTAGATGATGTTATCTTAGAACAAGCGGATGAACAGGGAAAATTACTTTGGAAAATTAAAGCCCAACAAGTCAGTTATAGTAAAGATCAGAAAATGGCAACGGTCAAAAATCCCGTTGGGGAATTATATGATCAAGGAAAACTTCTGTATAAAGTTAAAGCGGATACAGGAGAATTTGAACAAAATAGCAAACGGATTTTTTTACGCAATAATATTGTCGCCACAGATCCTAATATCGGTTTAGTTTTGAAGGGAAAAGAATTAGAATGGATTGTTCAACAAAATATTCTAGTCGTCCGCAATACAGTCACCGCAGATCACGCCCAACTGCAAGGAGTTGCTAGAGAAGTTCAGGTGTTTTATCGTCAAAAACGAGCCGAATTTTGGGATAAAGCGACGGTTAGTTCTAAAAATCCGGTTGTGAAGTTACAAAGTGATCATATTGTTTGGCAATGGGATCAACAATTATTAACCAGTAAGTTAAAAACCCAAATAGAACGTTATCAAAATCAAACAATTACAGACCGAGGAATTGGAGAAACCGCCGAACTCAATTTAAAAACCCAAATTGCCACTTTAAGAAAAAATGCCCAAATCGCTTTATCTGAACCTCCGTTGCAAATTTCTAGCCAGGAATTGCAATGGAATTATGACAAACGCACGATTAGTTCTCCTCAGTTTATTACCATTATTGAACGGGAACAACAAATCACGTTAACCGCGAATCAAGGCTGGGGAGATTTAAAAGATAATATCTTTTATTTGACCGGAAATGTGGTGGGTATTGGTCAAAAACGTCAAGCTCAACTCAATGCTAATTTAGTCACTTGGTACGTTGCTGAACAATCTTTTTCCGCCGAAGGAAATGTAGTTTATCGTCAAATTGAACCCCCATTTAATTTAATGGGAGAAAAAGCCGTTGGGAAGTTTGAAAATGATACGGTTGTTGTGACTGGGGGGAATACAGGAGCTCCTGTGGTGACAGAAATTGTACCAGATTGACACTCTCAGGTCTGAAGACACGCTCGTTTTCAATCTCCCACCTTGGTCTTATAAAGCAGAAACCGGGTTTCTTAACCTGTGCAGAAACCCGGTTTTACAAGGATTACAATTGAATTTCGGCTCTCACCATCGGTTCACCCATGATGCGATTTAATGTAAATCCTAATTTCTCGCAAATATGCTGCATAATCCGATTATCGCTGAGGATTTCAGCAAAAATCAGAGGCATTTTTTCTTGACGAGCAATGTTGAGTAATTGACGTAATAATTCTGTTCCAATTCCTTGTCGTTGGTAACGATCACTCACCAACAGTGAAAATTCAACTTCATCGTTACCATAGCCTTTACTCAGACGTCCAACCCCCAGAATTTGAGATTCTCCAGTTTCGGGGTGAGGATATTCTGCCACTAATGCCATTTCTCGGTCATAATCAATAAAACACAGTCGCGATAACCGTTCATGGGTAATTCGAGAACTGAGTTTGACCAGATGAGCATAACGAAGATAAACACTTTCCTCGGATAAACTTTCGTCGAACTTGACCATTAACGGTTCATCTTCAGGACGGATGGGTCGAATGGTTATCGCTATTTCCTGCTTTGATGTCCAATGGGTGATGTATTGGCGAGGATAGGGACGAATGGCGGGTTTCGGTAAATCTTCTGGTTTCGTATTGGGGGAATGTAACACCACTCGTGCATCTAAGGCGATTAACTCATTTTCCGAAGCCAACAATGGGTTAATATCTATTTCTTTAATCCAAGGATGTTGAACGACTAAATGAGAAAACCGCACTAATAACTGTTCTAAAGCCTCCATATCCACTGGATGCCGTCCCCGCACCCCCAATAACGCTTTATAAATTTTGGTTTGTTCCATCATTCGACGGGCAAGAGTAGTATTTAAAGGAGGTAAAGCCAAGGCACGGTCTTTAAACACTTCTACCAATTGTCCCCCCATGCCAAACAACAACACCGGGCCGAATTGGGGGTCAAGGCTGCTGCCAATAATCAATTCATACCCGTCTAATTTAATCATCCGTTGTACGGTTACGCCTTGGAAATGTTCGGTGCCGACTTGTTGGGTAACGGAGGTTTCAATAGCCCTGTACGCTTGGCGTACCGCTTCGGGGGTATTCAGGTTGAGTTGGACTCCACCGACATCGGTTTTGTGGGTAATGGTTTTTGACAAGAGTTTCAACACCACGGGATAGCCTAGTTTTTCGGCAGCATCAACGGCGGCATCGAGATTCGTGGCAATACAGGTTTGTACGGTGGGAATGTTATAGGCTGACAGCAGGCGTTTAGATTCAAATTCCGTTAGCAGAGTTCTTTTTTCTGCTAAAACAGAGTGAATCAGATGTTCCACACAATCACAAACCAAACCTTCATCTTCAGTGATTTTAGGCAAACTGGGGGTTTCATACAAGCCTCTGAGATTGTAGGTATAACGCCACATATAATTAAACATCCGTACCGCCGAGTCGGGATAGGAAAAGGTGGCAATATTGGCTTGATTGAGAATTTTAATCCCCGATGCGACATCCGCACCCCCCATCCAACTTGCTAAAATCGGTTTATTCGGCATTTTCATACAGCGATATTTCAACTGTTCTGCGGTTTTGCTAGGATCGGTCATCGATTGCGGGGTTAATATCACTAAAATACCGTCATTATTCGGATCTTGTACGACGATATCAAACGCTTGAGCATAGCGTTCAGGGTCAGCATCACCTAAAATATCAATCGGGTTATTATGACTCCATTGCGGTGGTAACACTTGATTGAGAGCTTCAAGGGTTGCACAAGAGAGTTGGGCAAGAGTGCCACCTTCTCCAATTAAGATGTCTGTGGTTAATACCCCTGGCCCCCCCGCGTTGGTTAAAATCGTGAGTCTTGGCCCTTTAGGTCGGGGTTGTTTACTCAGGAGTTCCGCAATGGAGAATAAATGAGCAATATGATAAACTCGTAGAACTCCACAGCGTCGGAAAGCGGCATCTAAAACATCATCACTTCCGGCTAACGCTCCTGTGTGGGAGGCGGCAGCTTTGGCGGCGGCTTCGGTGCGTCCAGCTTTAATCACAATAATGGGTTTGGTCAGGGCAACTTCTCGCGCGGCAGATAAAAAAGACCGAGCATCCCCGATGGATTCCATATAAATCACAATACTTTGAGTATGGGGATCATTGCCTAAATAATAAATTAAGTCTCCCCAACCAATATCTAACATGGAACCGATGGAAACAAAAGCACTAAATCCGACGTTTTCTTGAAAACTCCAATCTAAAATCGACGTACATAATGCCCCACTTTGACTAATAAATCCTACGTTTCCGGGTTTTGCCATGGCGTTTGCAAAGGTGGCATTGAGTCCCGTTAAAGGATTCATTAATCCTAAACAATTGGGGCCGATAATTCGCATTTTACTCGACCGCGCAATTTGCAACACTTTTTGTTCTAATTCCACACCTTCCGGGCCGATTTCTTTAAACCCGGCTGAGAGAATAATGACTCCTTTAACACCAACATCAACGCATTCTTGAATCACCACCGGAACACTAGAAGCTGGAGTCGCAATCACCGCTAAATCAACAGGTTCGGGTGTTTCTTTAATATTGGAATAAGCTTTGATTCCTAAAATACTCTTGCGATGGGGATTAATTGGAAAAACAGTCCCGCCAAAGGGACTACTCATTAAATTCCAGAGGAGGGTTCTACCGACACTATTCGGTTTTTCCGTAGCCCCAATGACCGCTACTGTTTTCGGATTAAAAATAGCGTTTAAAGATTGATGTTCGTAGCGTAACACATCATGAGCAGGTTCAGGGATTCGCATTACTGTGGTTGCCATAGACCACTCCTTATACGGGTGACTGGAATTGGAGAAAAACAACAATTATTTTTGTAATTTTAAGCACTTTATTCCAGCTTTTTTTCCCTTTCATTATAATCTAATTCTTATAAAAATATCGGTTCCTTATAAAGTTTCTACATTTCGGGTAGAATTGCAAAAAGCGATCGCAACGTTTTATCTAATTTAGTTAAGAAACATAATATTTATGAGAAGACTGACCTCGGTTTTAGTTTACCCAACAGCGCCCTGAGATCAAAAATAAAAAACCCGGACAGCAGAAATTACTACCTATACAGATACAGAACAATTGAACCCACAATCTCAAGGATAAAATCTGAAATTTTTGTTACAAAAATTCAAATCAATATTAAAACACTTTCTGACCTGATGGCATCCCCTGGTCGTCGAGGCTAGGGATTTCCAAGATCAATGTTTTAGACAATCTGTCTAGGTAGAGTTTTCTCCTTTGGGTTCATCACCTGGAAAACCTCGTTTAATCTTAAATTAATGTTAAAATTCGGTTAATTTTGCAACTTTCAGATTCCAATCTCGATAAAAACTATTATGATATAAAGTGACAGCAGAAAAACCTAAATCAAACCCGGCATAGGGAGATAACAAATGATTGATAAAGTCACCAATATTGATCAACTGGAAGCTTTGATTAAGCGGGTGAAAGTTGCACAAGAAAAGTATGCAACTTATACTCAAGAACAAGTAGACCATATCTTTAAAAAAGCAGCCCTCGCCGCCAATGCTGCCCGCATTCCCTTAGCGAAAATGGCTGTCGAAGAAACCGGAATGGGCGTTGTTGAAGATAAAGTCATTAAGAATCACTTTGCCTCAGAAATTATCTACAATAAATATAAACAAGATAAAACCTGTGGAGTCATCGAAGAAGACAAATCCTTTGGATTTCAAAAAATCGCCGAACCCGTTGGCATTTTAGCTGGGATTGTTCCCACCACAAACCCCACATCAACGGCAATTTTTAAAGCGTTAATTACTCTAAAAACCCGCAACGGCATTATTTTCTCTCCCCACCCCCGCGCCAAACATTGTACCGCCGCTGCTGCTAAAATTGTTCTTGATGCCGCCATCGAAGCAGGCGCACCAGAAGATATTATTGGCTGGATTGATGAACCCACCGTCCCCCTGTCTCAAGCTTTAATGCAGCACCCGGATATTAAACTGATTTTAGCAACCGGAGGCCCTGGGATGGTGCGGGCTGCCTATTCTTCCGGTAATCCTTCCTTGGGTGTCGGCGCTGGAAATACCCCTGCTTTAATTGACAATACCGCCCATATTAAAATGGCAGTTTCCTCAATTATTCTCAGTAAAACCTTTGACAATGGCATGATTTGTGCCAGTGAACAATCGGTGATTGTGGTCGATTCCGTTTATGAAGAAGTCAAACAGGAATTTACCCTACGGGGTGCTTATTTCCTCACTCCAGAAGAACGGGAACGCATGAAAAATGTTATTTTTATTAACGGACATTTGAATGGAGAAATTGTCGGTCAACCTGTGCAAAAATTAGCTGCATTAGCTGATATTACAATTCCTGAAGAAACACGGGTCATTATTGGGGAAGGCATCGAAGTTGACGACAATGATCCTTTTGCCCATGAAAAATTGTCTCCTATTTTAGCCATGTATCGGGCAACAAATTTTGAGGATGCGGTTGCTAAAGCCGATACTTTAGTGCAGTTAGGCGGACGAGGACACACCGCCGCTTTGTACACATCTCCCAATAATATTGACCATATTAAACGGTTTGAAGATACGGTACAAACAGCACGAGTTTTAATTAATACTCCATCTTCTCAAGGAGCCATTGGAGATATTTATAACTTCCGTCTTGACCCTTCTTTAACCTTGGGATGTGGGACTTGGGGCGGTAATTCTATTAGTGAAAACGTTGAACCTCGGCATTTACTCAATATTAAAACCGTCGCTGAACGTCGAGAAAATATGCTTTGGTTCCGCATTCCTCCTAAAGTTTATTTCAAATATGGATCATTACCCGTTGCGATTCGAGAATTAGCCGGAAAACACCGAGCTTTTATTGTCACCGATAAACCTTTATTTGATATCGGGGTGACAAATTCTCTGGAGGAAGTTTTAGAAGAAATTGGACTTAAATATGATGTCTTTTACGATGTTGAACCCGACCCTTCTTTAGATACGGTACAACGGGGATTAGCATTAATGAATACCTTTAAACCTGACGTCATTATTGCGATTGGTGGGGGTTCTCCGATGGATGCAGCCAAAATTATGTGGCTAATGTATGAACACCCCGATATTGAATTTGAAGGGTTAGCCATGCGGTTTATGGATATTCGGAAACGGGTTTATGAACTGCCTCCCTTGGGAGAAAAAGCCATTATGGTTGCCATTCCTACCACATCGGGAACAGGTTCAGAAGTTACACCTTTTGCAGTGGTAACAGACCGACGCACAAATATTAAATATCCTTTGGCGGACTATGCTTTAACGCCGAATATGGCAATTATTGACCCGGAATTAGTGTTAAATATGCCTAAAAGTTTAACCGCCTTCGGGGGAATTGATGCCTTAACCCATGCCGTCGAATCCTATGTTTCCGTGTTAGCTTCTGAATATACCAATGGGTTAGCTTTAGAAGCCATTCGGTTAATCTTTAAATACCTGCCTAATTCCTATGAAAAGGGAGCCGGAGATCCCAAAGCACGGGAAAAAATGCACTATGCCGCAACAATGGCGGGGATGGCATTTGCTAATGGATTCTTAGGGATTTGTCACTCTTTAGCTCACCAATTAGGCGGTGCATTTCACATTCCGCATGGGTTAGCGAATGCATTATTAATTAGTTATGTTATTCGTTATAATGCCACTGATGTTCCCTTCAAACAAGCGACTTTCTCTCAATATAAATATCCCAATGCGAAATGGCGCTATTCTCGAATTGCAGATTATCTGCGGTTAGGGGGAGAAACAGAAGATGAAAAAGTAGATCGGTTAATTTTAGCCATCGAAGAATTAAAACGGTTAGTGGGAATTCCCGGTTCAATTCAAGAGGTATTAACAGATAAAACCGAAGCAGAATTTATGGCTAAATTAGATGAAATTGCGGATCAAGCTTTTGATGATCAATGTACCGGGGCGAATCCTCGTTATCCGTTGATTAAGGACTTGAAACAACTGTTAATTGATGCCTATTATGGTCGTCCATTGGTTTCTAATGATTATAATGGCGATCGCATTTTCCCGAACTTTGAACCTCAACCGATGATGATTGGTGGTTAAAGGTATTAAGTTTTAACCTGCGATAGCCTAGCAACCGTCTATTGGTATCGCAGGCTAATTTTATTTATCATT
>NZ_JBJUDF010000282.1:0-14210 GCF_046067725.1 Planktothrix sp. | reverse complement strand
TAAAGACGAGATTACAGAATGTGCTAACTTGGCTTTCAAACTCTTAAGTTGTCCAGGTTCGGCGTGCCGTCTTTGTTTTTCGACACTCTTATTAATCTAGCAGCCTTTTTCGGCTGTGTCAACCCCATTGGCAAAAATTTTCTATTTGCTATAGCTATCAATCTACAAATTAAACATAACTTTTGATTATGTAACCGTCAAAAGGCTTCTGATGCTGGGATTTGAACCTCGATAGCTCTGTTACGGATTCTTATATATACAGTCGGGTTATGAGTCTTTCTATGTGAGTGGCAAGGCTGTTGCTATACGTGAGTTGATGATGTGGTTATTTGATCTTGAGTCATGCTTGTCCCTGCTAGATTCCCAAAACCCAAAACTCAAGACTCAAGACTCAAGACTCAACACCCAATTTCTGTGTTTGAGGATGGCTATTTCAAGTTAAAGTAAGAGACGTCGCGCTATCGGTCAGTATGATTGAAGTCGAGAAGTTGTGTAAAACCTACGGGTCTACTGTGGCGCTGCGGGATGTTTCCTTTGCGGTAGAACCTGGGGCAATTTTAGGATTTTTAGGGCCTAATGGGGCGGGTAAAACAACCACCCTGCGAATTTTATCAGCCTATCTTCCAGCGACGAGTGGAACAGCGAGAATAGCTGGTTTTGATGTCCATGAACAATCAATGGATGTGCGGCAACGAATTGGATATTTACCGGAAAATCCTCCTTTATATCCTGATATGACGGTTGAAGGGTATTTGCATTTTGTCGCACAGATTAAACGAGTTTCCGCAGGTGATCGTAAAACTAATGTAGAAACCGCGATGGCAAAATGTGGGTTATTAGAACGACGAAAATCTTTGGTTCGGAAATTATCAAAAGGCTACCGTCAACGGGTGGGAATTGCTCAAGCTATTGTTCATGATCCACCTGTAATTGTATTAGATGAACCAACGGTCGGACTTGATCCTAGACAAATTATTGAAGTTCGCAATTTAATTAAAAGTTTAGCGGGAAGCCATACGATTATTTTATCAACCCATATTTTACCAGAAGTTAGTATGACCTGTAGCCAAGTTGCGATTATTAATCGAGGTCAAATTGTGGCTACGGGTACACCTGAAACTCTTATGGAGCAGTTAACTGGGGGGTCTGGATATGAAGTGGAAGTTGAAGGAAAAATCACGCCTGAAAAATTAGTCACCTTAAACCAGATATCTGGGGTGAAAACGGTTGATAAAATCAACATCTCGGAGAAAACCCGTCGAGAGCGGTTAAAGTTGAGTTGTGAACCCGATGAAGAACCTGCACCTGAAATTTTAGCGAGTTTATTCGCTTTAGATTTAAAAGTTTATGAACTGCGACGAACTCGTGCCAGTTTAGAAGATGTATTTTTAGAGTTGACGACTCAAAATCCAACTCAAAAGACAGAAGCGGTACTAGAAACAAACTCAGAAATCTTCATGGATACTGAAGCCGAGGAAGACATGACTGTAGAACCCGAAAATGCAGAATCTGAAACAGTAGAAAATTCAGACTCTCAACCTGAAAATCAAAAATTAGATGTAGAAAATTAATTATGATGTTAGTTGTTGTGAACAATATTCTGGCAATTTATCGTAAGGAGTTACAGGGGTATTTTGCCTCTCCTTTAGCCTATGCTATTGCCGGTGTGTTTTGGCTGATTACCGGATACTTTTTTATTGCGATTTTATTAGGGCCAGATGGATTAATTCAACAAGTTGCTTATCGAGATCAAATGGGAATAACTGACCCTCCCATTGATTTACCCTACGAATTTTTACAAGTGTATTTACGCTTGATTGGAACCTTATCTTTATTTGTTTTACCAATGTTATCGATGGGATTATATGCAGAGGAACGCAAGCGGGGAACTTTAGAACTTTTAGCGACTTCTCCTGTAACAAATTGGGCGGTTGCTACAGGAAAATTATTAGGGGTACTGACTTTTTACGTCACGATGATTTTACCATTAATGGCATTAGAAGCTTTAGCATTGAGTGTTTCTAATCCTCCGCTTTCTCCTGAAGTTTTTCTATTAGCTCATTTAGGATTAATTTTATTTGCAGCAGGAGTTTTATCCTTGGGTATGTTTATTTCTTGTTTAACCGATAGTACAATTTTATCGGCGGTATTTACCTTTGCCTTAATTTTATTTCTATGGGTGATAGACTTAATTGGAAGCAGTGTAGGAGGAGTGTTAGGAGAAGCATTAAAACATTTGTCTTTGATTTCCAGTTACACTAACTTTATTCGAGGTATTGTTGACAGTAGTAGTATGATTTTGTTGGCCAGCTATATTATTGTTGGAATATTTCTAACGGCCCAATTTATTGATGCGTTACGCTTCCAGCGCAGCTAATAACCAATTAAGTTTCAGCGATAAATCTATCCAATTGTTTAAATTTACCTCTGATTAATGTATGAAAAAAAAACAATTTAAAATCAATAGTAAGTTGATTCAAGCTCTATTTTGGCTTGGTTCTTGTTTAATCGTGATGGGTTTATCGGCGGGTGTAGTCATAGGAAATTGGGAACCGATTTCCTTAATTTTAATGATTACAGGGGTCGTAATTTTAGGCTTATGGTTATTGTTCAAAGCCTATTTTAAATCTCAGGATCAATCTCAAACCCCCTACTGGAATCGCCGTTCTACTCAAGCCGGAACCAATGCTTTAGCGTCTACCCTTTCGGTGTTAGTGATTTTAGGATTAATTAATTTTGTTGCGATTAGGAATAACTTTCGACTAGATTTAACTGAAAACCAACAATTTACCTTATCTCCCCAAACCCAAACCTTAATTAAAAGTTTCAAACAACCTGTTAAGGTTTGGGTTTTTGATCGAGGAGAAAATCCTCAAACTCAAGAATTATTAGTCAGCTATGAACGCATCGGGGGCAAAAATTTTCAATATGAATTTGTAGACCCCCAAGCTAAACCCGGACTCGCTCAACAATTTGGCGTACAAGAATTTGGAGAAATTTATTTAGAATTAGGAGAAAAACGACAACGGGTTAGAAAAGAGGCGTTAGAACCCTTAACAGAAATTAAACTCACGAATAACCTGGAACAATTAGTCAGTAACCGAACTCCTAAAGTTTATTTTTTACAAGGTCATGGTGAACGAGCTTTAACCGAAGGACAAGGCGCTTTATCAGAAGCATTAAATAGTTTAAAAGAAAAGAATTTTATTGCAGAACCGTTAAATTTAGCAGAAAAAACAGCCGTTCCAACAGATGCGGATGTGATTGTTGTTGCGAGTCCTCAACGGAAATTATTTGAAGGTGAAGTCAAAGCATTAGAAACGTATTTAGACCAAGAAGGTTCTATTCTATTAATGTTAGACCCACAAACTAATCATGGTTTAGATAATTTATTAGAAAAATGGGGAATTAAAATTGATACTCGTCTCGCCATTGATGGGTCAGGAAGTGGCCGTTTAGTGGGGTTAGGGCCAACGGTTCCGATTGTGCGAGAATATGGTCAACATCCGATTACACAGGATTTTGGGAATGGAATTTCTATTTATCCTTACGCGAGTCCTGTAGAAAGTCGCACCATCGATGGAATTACAGAAAGTCCGTTAGTGTGGACAAATGATCAAACTTGGGCGGAAAGTGATCTCAAAAGTCCCGAACTTCAGTTTAACCCAGGAGTTGACCGACAAGGCCCCCTTTCCCTGGGAGTCGCCTTGAGTCGGACTGAGGAAAAAGCAGAAGATTCAACTAATCAACCCTCACCTAGTCCAACCCCTAACCTCGAACCTTCTCCAGAAAAATCGGAAGCTCGGTTAGTGGTGTTTGGAAATTCACAATTTGCAACTAACGGTTGGTTTGGTCAACAACTCAATGGAGATGTGTTTCTAAATTCAGTGAGTTGGTTAAGCAAGTCTGACCAAGAAACCCTCTCTATTCGTCCTAAATTACCCACCAGTCGCCGCATTGCGATTACCCCACAATTAGGACGAACGCTCAGTTGGTTAGGGTTGGTTATTTTACCGTTATTTGGCTTTGGAATGGCTGTATTTTTGTGGTGGAAAAGACGGTAAATCTAGGTGTAGAAACCGGGTTTTTGTACAAATCTAACTTGATATTATTCAACTAACGCAAGAAACCCGCTTTCTGGTTGAAATGTAGTTTAAGACTGAATAGGTTATGAAATTTCAACGTTCAACTTTAATTTTAATGACTTTAGCCCTGGGTTTAGCAGGGTTTGTTTATGTGTTTGAAATTCGAGTGAAAACACAGCAGGAAGAAATCCAAGCAAAAGAACAAAAAATATTTTCCTTTGGCAAGGATGAAATTCAATCCTTTACGGTTACAACTTCTAAACAAGCCATAACAGTAGAACGAGTTACGAATGCTGAAGAGTTAAAAAAATCTCCTTGGAAAATAACAGCCCCGATACAATTTTTAGCTAATCCGGCTTCGGTGGATTATTTATTAATGGAGTTATTGAAAAATCAAAGCATTCCCTCTGATCCCAATTCGGGAATTCAAAAATTAACGGTTTCTCCAGACCAAATCAAGGATTA
This sequence comes from Planktothrix sp., assembly GCF_046067725.1. Lineage (NCBI taxonomy): Bacteria > Bacillati > Cyanobacteriota > Cyanophyceae > Oscillatoriales > Microcoleaceae > Planktothrix > Planktothrix sp. Next base: position 9,660 of record NZ_JBJUDF010000282.1, on the reverse strand, counting down.
TGGGTTAGATCTGGTAACAGATACAATAGTGATTAAACTGAAGAATAATACAACTTATCAATTACGCTTAGGGAAAAAGGATTTTCAAGGTGAGTCTTTATATGCTCAAATTGAAACTCCTCAACCTGCTGCTAAAGAGATGACGGTTTTAGTCATTTCTGATGATATTTTATCAGCGATTAATCGACCCTTGGAGGAGTGGAAACTTCCCCCCGAACCTCCTAAAGTACCTCAACCCAATCCCACACCCAATCCGACACCATCAGCAACCCCTAAATAACAAATTTGTGCTGCATTTTTGCTACAAAATCTTTGACCTAATGCTGGTAGCACCCTGACAATTGGTTTCTCCTGGGTACTTCACGTGATAGGGAGAAATTTATGGTAGCGATCGCTGATCTTCTTGTAAACTCAGAGAAGATGTTGATTTTTTAGAGGAAAAGTATGAAGATTTTATCTTTGTGGGTCAAAGTAATCATTACCTTTGTCTTGGCTGTTGTTCTAGGCTTCAATGTATGGGGGGGTCAGGCATGGGCAATGGGTGAATTTAGCAATACCTGTACAGATATTAGTGTTTCAAGTGGTATAGATATGGAAAGCTTAGGAAAAGCCATTCTCTCCGCAAAATGTGAAAAATTGAACGGTTCTTATCAACAAACAACGCTGGAACTAAATCCATATCTTGAAAATAATCGCCAAGGAATTCTATCTTGGAAACAAGAAAATTTAGGACAGCAAGGATTAATCAATTGTTACGACTTGACAGTATCTGATCAGGGGGTACTTCAGGGGATGTGTTTCAATTTATCCAAAAAAATGAGTTCAGATGTGGAAACATCGATTAACTTGAATGAACATATTGCCAATATTAATGGCAGCCTCAAATATGAATAAGGTCACACAGTTTCCCTAAATTTTGTGTCTGTTTAGCCTTAACTTTCATTTTCAGTTGGGGGTTAAGGTTAAGAAGGATTGCCACTTTTAAAGATTAAGAGCAATGACTGAAAGTGTCCGTAAATATACGGATGTAGGGTTAAGTAAGTTTAATATTTATTAATTACTATTGCAATTGAGTCAAATCTCCAATATAACTGATATTTAATATCATATTTATGAGTTAAAATTCTATTCTCAAACCCGTGAATTTAGAACCTCAAACCTTTCCCTTAACAGTTGCTAATCGCTTTGCTAAATTTGGCTTGCAATGTACTATTCAAGAATATCCTCATGTTCAGTATTATTGGTTAGAAAGTCCTGCCGATTTAATTCCTCATCGAAAACTTAATCCTGCTTTTTATGGGTGTTTAGATTGGCATTCGGCGGTTCATAATCATTGGATGTTAACGCGGTTAATTCGGTATTTTCCAGAGGCAGAATTTGTTACCCCAGCTAGAGAAATTTTAACTCAAAACCTAACCCCTGAAAATCTTAAAGTTGAAGCTGAATTTTTAAAATCTCAACCGAGATTTGAATGTCCCTATGGATTAGCGTGGTTTTTACAATTAATGGCAGAACTCACCGAATGGGAAGACGAACAAGCACAACTTTTATTAGAGTATTTATCTCCAGTAGAAACCGTTGTTATTAAGAATTTGCAAAATTGGCTCCTGAGCTTAAATTATCCTAATCGGACAGGATTACATAATCAAACGGCATTTGCATTAGGATTAATGTTAGATTGGGCAACGATTACTGCTGATTACAAGATTTTAGATGAAGTTGAAGATAAAGCTCAAAAATTCTATTCCAAAGATTACAATTATTGCTTACATTATGAACCCTTGGGTTATGATTTTCTCTCCCCTGGTTTAGCAGAAGCTGATTTAATGCGAAGGGTATTACCCTGTGCTGAATTTTCCGAATGGTTAACTGTTTTTTTACCTAAACTTCCCCAAGAATTGAAAACGGACTGGTTACATCCCGTTCTCCTAGATCATCCTGAAGATTACGGACAATCCCATTTTGATGGGTTAAACTTGAGTCGGGCATGGATGTTAGATGGGGTCATCTCAGGTTTATCTCCAGGGGATAACCGAATTCCTGCCTTAGAAGCTGTGGCAAATCTTCATCGCCAAGTGGGTTTAAATCCTTTATCAGGAAATTCCTATGGGGGACGTCATTGGTTAGGAAGTTTTGCTGTTTATCTAGGAACAAAACGAGGACTAACTTTGCCCAATTCAAGGTTTAAAGGTTGAGCATTAAGCGTTGAGTTTTAACACTTCAACAAGCTCAATGTCAGCTGTTAATCAACAACAAACTTTACCCTTGTTTTTCCAAACTTCTGACTTCTGACTTCTGACTGCTGTGATGATTCTACCTTAGCCATCAACTTTCTATCCTATGACTGAACTCAGACAAAATTTAATTACCAGAGATTGGGTAATTATTGCCACAGAACGTGCTAAACGACCCGATGAATTTTCTAAGTCTAAAACGTCATTAAACCCTATTCCTCATTATCGTTCTAACTGCCCTTTTTGTGCTGGAAATGAACCCTTAACTGGGGGTCGAGAATTGTTACGATTATCGGATGATTTAGATTGGCGAGTTCGGGTTGTTGCGAATAAATATCCGGCTTTATCCCCAGAAGGGGAAAGAATTCGAGAAACTGATGGTATTTTTAGAGCGTTATCAGGGTTTGGATTTCATGAAGTCGTGATTGAACATCCGCGTCATGATTTAACAATGGGGTTAATGGAAATTAACGATTTAGCTAATATTATTCGGGTTTATCGCAAACGCTATAAAGATATTCGCCTAGATTCTCGTGTGGAAACCATTATTATCTTTAAAAATCATGGTCGAGGTGCAGGAACTTCTTTAGAACATCCTCACTCACAAATTGCGGCAATTCCTTTAGTTCCCTATCAATGGAGAGATCGTGCACGGGAAGCGATTCGCTATTATGATGATACGGGAGAATGTATTTTTTGCCGAACTTTAGCAGAGGAATTACAAGCCCAAGAACGCATTATTTTTGCTAGTGAACATTTTGTTGCATTTATTCCTTATGCCGCCCTTTCACCTTTTCATACTTGGATTTTTCCTCGTCGTCATGCTTCTTCCTTTGATGAAATTACCGAAGTGGAAATCTTAGATTTAGCAAAAACGTTAAAAAATGTACTTGCCAAACTTTACTATGGGTTAAATAATCCTGATTATAACTATACCATTCGTTCAATTCCAACCGCAGAACAACGCACGGATTATTCCCATTGGTATATTGCTTTAATTCCTAGAGTTTCTTTATCCGCCGGGTTTGAATTAGGCAGTGGAATGTATATTAATACGGCTTTACCGGAAGAAAGTGCTGAGTTCTTACGTTCGGTTGAGATTCCGCAATCTCCTACTTCATAAAAATCTTAGATTTTTTATCTTTGAAATGCAGTGTTTATCCATTTTAAGTTGAAATATAACTCCATAATAAGACAAAAAATATTATATATTTTGTATGTATTTAGATAGAAATTAATTTTTCTCTGATCATAAAAAACTTTTTAAAGGGTATTATATAATTATAAAAACATTTTAAAATGTCTATTATACTCATAACAATATTCTTAAATCATCTCACAAAGAGGGAGGTTGCTATGACTCATCCAGTGAATTTCTCCTATAAAAATTACGAAATTCTTCAAAAACTTACCTGTGATTTTCTTCTCCATCCCTACAACAAAAACCTCATGTTTTGTCAAACTTGTGGAGTAAATGAATATGATATTCGAGACATTGTAGAAAAAACCGTTACCCCTAAACAGAAATCTACTGAAGATTCATTTTGGCTGTTGATGGGAGTCATTTTAGTATGATTAATTGGATGAATTCGGGTGGCGAGTCAACCTAAAACCATTGATACGAATCTGAATCCTTCAGCCCCCATCGAGCAAAGTCGCTTATCGTCAGTTGAATGAGTAACGGTCGCAGGAATTATTGAAATCAATCAGGTTTTTGGAGCACCTCTAGCCGAATGACAACTTTCACGCTAGGCTTGAGGTTAATAAATTGCAACAATTGTGCGAATTCTGACGAGGAACCCTCCGTTGCATAGGGACGTCAGCAACAGGGTGCTCAAGTTTAGCATCCTTTTGAAACTGGAAACGATTTGTCTGTCTAGGAAACAACTACATGACTGCAACAACCGTCCGTACAAACTACGAAATTAAAGACCCCTCCCTCGCGCCGAAAGGCAAACAACGCATTGAATGGGCAGGACGTGAAATGCCCGTGCTGCGCCTCATTCAAGAACGATTTGCCCAAGAAAAACCCTTTGCAGGTCTGCGGTTAGCTGCCTGTTGCCACGTGACAACAGAAACCGCCCATTTAGCCATTGCTTTAAAATTGGGTGGCGCCGATGCGGTGTTAATTGCCAGTAACCCTCTGTCTACTCAAGATGATGTTGCAGCAAGTTTAGTTGTTGACTACGGAATTCCGGTTTTTGCCATTAAAGGGGAAGATGCCGAAACCTATACTCGTCACGTCCAGAAAGCTTTAGATCATCGTCCTAATATTATTATTGATGATGGTAGCGATGTAGTGGCGACCTTAATTCAAGAACGTCAAGATCAAATTAAAGATATTATTGGCACAACGGAAGAAACCACCACCGGAATTGTCCGTTTAAAAGCCATGTTGAGAGATGGGGTGTTAACCTTCCCCGCCATGAACGTGAATGATGCCGATACCAAGCATTTCTTTGATAACCGTTATGGTACAGGTCAATCCACATTAGATGGAATTATCCGCGCTACTAATATTTTATTAGCAGGTAAAACCATTGTGGTTGCAGGTTACGGTTGGTGTGGAAAAGGTACCGCACTGCGGGCACGGGGTTTAGGTGCTAACGTGATTGTAACGGAAATTGACTCGGTTCGCGCCATTGAAGCCGTGATGGATGGCTTCCGCGTTATGCCGATGGAAGAAGCCGCACCTTTGGGCGATATTTTTATTACCGTTACAGGCAATAAGCACGTCATTCGCGGTGAACATTTTGACGTCATGAAAGATGGCGCAATGGTGTGTAATTCCGGTCACTTTGATATTGAAATTGACCTGAAAACCTTAGCGTCTAAATCAACCGAAATTAAAGAAGTTCGTAACTTCACCCAAGAATATAAACTCAACACAGGTAAATCTGTTGTTGTGTTAGGAGAAGGTCGTTTAATTAACTTAGCCGCCGCCGAAGGACATCCGAGTGCAGTGATGGATATGAGTTTTGCGAACCAAGCTTTAGCTTGTGAATATTTAGTCAAAAATCAAGGCAAATTAGAAGCCGGTATTCATTCCATCCCGACGAATGTTGACCAAGAAATTGCTCGTTTGAAACTCGTAGCAATGGGCATTCAAATTGATAGCCTCACCGCCGAACAAATTGAGTATATCAACTCTTGGACATCGGGAACATAAATTAAGTTTAGATTGAGATAGGTTTTACCCCAGAAACCGGGTTTCTAAATTGTTTAGGAAATGAAATCAAATTTTTTCCTTCAGAAACCCGGTTTCTCAGTTTCTATTTTTAGCCACTTCATTTTAAAAAAAGATTATGACTGAATGGATTACAAATACAATGGCTTCCCTGGGGTATTTGGGAATTGGCTTATTAATGTTTTTAGAAAATCTGTTTCCCCCCATTCCGTCTGAGTTAATTATGCCCTTAGCCGGTTATACAGTTTCCCAAGGAAAAATGGAACTGTTACCTGCTATTTTAGCGGGAATTATCGGAACAATCTTAGGGGCATTTCCTTGGTATTATGCGGGTCAATTCTTTGGAGAAGAACGCTTAAGACAGTTAGCAGATAAATATGGAAAATGGATTACAGTATCGGGTGCAGATATCGATAAAGCGAATAATTGGTTTACTCGATATGGCGGTAGGGCCGTTTTTTTATGTCGTTTAGTTCCTGGGGTTAGAACGATTATTTCCTTACCTGCGGGACTTAATGATATGCCGTTAATTCCCTTTATTATTTATTCTACCATAGGCACTGCCCTTTGGGTGAGTTTCTTAACAGGCGCAGGCTATTTGTTAGGTGACCATTATGATTTAGTTGATGAATATTTAGGGCCTGTTTCTAAAATTGTGTTATTAAGTTTAATCATTTGGTTTGGACTGTGGATTTTGCGTAGAAATATGAGAAAAAATGCAGAATAGTTAACAGGAATTCCAGAAACCGGGTTTCTTACTTTTATCTCAGAGATAATATCAAAATTACGAGAGAAACCGGGTTTCTAACAGTTACTTGCGGGTTCCAGAAACCGGGTTTCTTACTTTTATCTCAGAGATAACATCAAAATTACGAGAGAAACCGGGTTTCTAACAGTTAGTTGCGGGTTCCAGAAACCGGGTTTCTTACTTTTATCTCAGAGATAATATCAAAATTCCTACAGAAACCCGGTTTCTTAATCTCTACCTTTGAAACTTCTGGCGGAGTCGAGACACTAATAAATCCACTTCGGGTAATCTTAGAAATAGAATTAAGATTGAAAAAACAACGATTCCGACAAGACCCGGAAGCACTAATTCTATTAATAATACCCAAAAGTCATTACTACTAATTAACAATCTTAACCCTTGTAAGGTTCCCCAACTCACGACCCCAGAAATAACACTAATAATGGTTAATCCCAAAAATGGTACACTCCATTCGCGCCAAGGTAAACCATTTAATCTAATATGTAAGAGCCATAAAAACATCACCATTGAGACAATATTAACGCCAACCGTTGCTAACACTAAACCGGGTGCACCCCAAAATTTAACTAAAATAAAATCTAATAACCCATTTAAGAAAATATTAAAAATACTAACTTTAAACGGCGTGTCTCCATCTCCTAACCCATAGAAAACTCGGACTAATACATCTCGTCCTAAATAAAAGAACATCCCCACCGAATAAGCCATTAAAACCGAGGCGACAAACTCAGAAGCTTCTAAATTAAACGCATACCGTTCATAAACAACTCGCACCGTCGGTAAAGCTAAAGCAACCATTAATGTACTTAAGGGTAACATCGTAATTGCGGTTAAAATTAACGACTGACGAATGCGGTCTTTTAATTCTGGCCAATTCTCAGGATCTCTCAAACGAGCAAAAAGCGGTAAAAACGGAACCAAAATCATATTAGAAATGATTCCCAAGGGAGTTTGGACTAATAACCCAGAATAGCCCATAGCTGATGCAGCTTGGGGAATATAAGAGGCAAAAAATAAATCTGTATAAACATTAATTTGCAACATTCCTGATGATAATGTAGCGGGTAACATGACTTTCATCACCTCTTCTAAACCCGGAATTTTAAAATTAAATCGGAGTCGTAACGTTCCTAAGCCGGATTTCCACATCGCCGGAACTTGAATTAACCATTGTAAAACGGCTCCTGCTAAAGTTGACCACGCTAAAACTTCTCCCCCTAAAACCATATATTTAGGACTATCAACATCATCTCCTAAAATTCCAATTAACACCCCTAATCCTAAAATTAAAGCCGCACTCGAAAATAACGGACTAATAGACGGCAACCAATACATATCCGCCGCATTTAACGTGCCAAATCCAATCCCAATTAACCCCGCAAATAACGCCATCGGAGCCATAATTTTTAACTGTTCAATGGCAATATTTCGAGTGGCGATTCCTTCGGGTGTTAAGGTTAAACCGGGAGCCATTAAATCAATTAATGGAGTGGCAAAAATGACTAATCCTACCGTAACAATTAATAAAATAATTCCAACTAATGTAGAAACCGTCTCTACTAAAGCTTCAGCTTCTTTGCGGTCTCGATTTGCTAACGCACTAATAATTGCACTATGAAACGGCCCATTAATTCCCCCTAATAATATTAATAAAAATCCAGGGATAACATAAGCATAATTATAAGCATCAATGGCTGGCCCCACACCAAAAGCCGCCGCCATTACTTGTTGACGAACTAAGCCAAAGACTTTACTAATGAGGGTGGCAACTGCAACAATGGTGGCAATTCCGACTAACGAACGAGAGCGTTTTGGTTCTTCTGACACGAAACATTCACAGGAGTTAAAATGCAAACCTTAGTTTAATCGGGAATTGACCAATTTTCAAACAAGTTCATCATGGATTCTTATTTGTATCCCTATCCCTCCCTTGAGTCTGGGGTTTTGTTGAAACGCTATAAACGATTTTTAGCCGATATTGAGTTAACCTCTGGGGAGGTCATCACCGCCCATTGTCCCAACACAGGGCCCATGACCGGGGTTTGCATCCCAGGAAACTTGGTGATGGTGTCTCACAACGCCGGGAAAACTCGCAAATATCCCTACACTTGGGAGTTAATTCAGTTAACTTCGGAGGTTGACCCCCTGACTCAGCCATTAACTTGGGTGGGAATTAATACCGCTTTACCCAATAAAGTCATCCATTTAGCTTTACAAGAACAGTTATTTCCCGAATTAGGAAATTATAGCGAAATTAAGAAAGAAGTTCCCTATGGAATCGAGTTAAAAAGTCGGGTGGATTTTGTTTTAAAAGGGGAAGATAAACCGATTTATTTAGAAGTGAAAAACACCACTTGGTGTCAAGGTGAAATTGCTTTATTTCCTGATACCGTAACAGAACGAGGTCAAAAACATTTAAAGGAATTAATCGAAATTGTGAAACAAGGCGCTCGCGCGGTAATGTTATATTTTATTAATCGTGGAGATTGTACCCAATTTGCACCCGGAGATATCGCTGACCCGGTTTATGGTCAACTCTTGAGAATAGCAATTTCAGAAGGGGTAGAAATCCTCCCTTGTCGGTTTGAAGTCACGCCAGAAGGAATTCAATATTTGGGGTTAGCTGAATTATCATTTTAAGGTTTCATTAACATTAAATGGTTAGGTGCTAACTGAATCAACCAAGGAAAAGAACGGGTTTTGAGATGTTGCCATTTTTCTTTATAAACTTCTGCTTGAAGATGATAATGGTCAGAAGTATTAGAGCCTATATCTAAACTTAAAAAAAGTGTCACTCGATGTTGGGTTTCACTTTTTTTAACTAACCAACAGGGAAAGGTATTTTTATCTTGGGAAGTTTCAGGGAAACTAAGGTGATGGGCACGAATTCCAATATAGGTCAATTCAGGAGAAATGGGTTCTATCATGTTTAAGGAACATCCCCAGTCTAACGCTTCAAGGGTTTGGGAATTAATCATTTTTATCCTAGAAATATTTTTACATTCTGTTAATTGAGCAACAGTATAATTAGGCGGATGTTCAAAAATATCTTCCTTCCGACCGAATGCTAGAGTTTGTCCCTGAGACATCACTAAAATATGATCACAAACTCGATAAATTTCTTCAAGTTTATGGGTAACAAATAAGGTAATTCCATGATAGTTAGATAACACTTCAATTAACAGTTGTTCAATTTGACTGCGTAAATAGTTATCTAAAGCGGAAAGAGGTTCATCGAGTAATAATATTTCAGGATTAATTGCTAAGGCGCGAGCTAAAGCAACCCGTTGTTGTTGTCCGCCTGATAATTGATGAGGATAGTGTTTTTTTAATCCTTTTAAGTGCATTAAATCTAAATAATAATTAATGCGTTGATTACGTTCTTCTTGAGATAAATATTGCAAACCGAACCCAATATTATCGGCAACGTTAAGATGGGGAAATAAAGCATAATTTTGAAACACAAAACC
>NZ_JBJUDF010000281.1:0-22269 GCF_046067725.1 Planktothrix sp. | reverse complement strand
TTGTAACTCAAAAGGAACTTTAGATTGCCAAATGGTGTGATTACTACTCACAATAAAAGGACGAGCAAATAAATAGCCAAATCCTCCAATTCCTGCTAAAATAACGGAAGGTTTAAACCCTCCTAAACACAGGCATAAACCCTGTAAACCCACTAACCATAAAATTGCTTTCATGCGGTTTTTGGGGCCACCCCACACACTAACCGCAATGCTTCCGAAAAGCATTCCACAACCGCTAATCGAGAGAATTAATCCTAAATCTTTACTGGTGGCGAAACTTAATACTAACGGCCAGAATAAAATAGCCAGCATTCCTTCTGTAAAGTAGGTAATGGCAAAAAAGCTTAATAATTTTCTTAAACCCGGACGGATTAGAATATAATTCCAGGCAGAACGGGTTTCTTTCCAAAGTTGTTGAAAGTTGAACGGTTGTCTTTGAGAAATTGAATGCTCTACTTTGGGGAAACGGACTAATAATAGTATGATTAACCCAAAAACAAAGGTTCCTGAATCAATGATTAAAATTGAACCAATACCAATACTGCTAACTAAAATTCCGGCAATTGTTGGCCCAGAAATTTTTGCGATCGCCCTAGAAACTTGAACCATGCCATTAGCTCGACTCAACTTATTCATGGGAACAAGTTGCGGAATTGAAGCCATATAAGCGGGCCATTGGAACGCACCGCAAATGGAACTCACGGACACAGCAACGTAAATATGCCAAACTTCTAAACGTTGAGAAAACACTAACCCCATCAAAATTAATGTTCCGATCACCGAAATAATATCGTTGAGGATCATTGCCCATCGACGACTAAAACGGTCTACCATTGCGCCAGCGAGGGGAGAAATTAACAGGTTTGGCAGATGAATAAAAACGGAAATTAGGGCAAACTGGGTAATAGAACCTGTGGTTTGATAAACCCAAACCCCCAAGGCAAATTCCGTTAAGCTGGAACCAAATAGAGAAACAATTTGTCCCAACCAAACCAGTAAAAAAGTTGGCATACGCTGTTTGTCCCGCAGTTTCATCTGTAATCGCTTGCTTATATTAAGTATTGTAAACACAGTTTGTCAATCTGTATCTAACTTGTGGCTTGTTCATTCTGGTATATTGGAATCCAATCAGCTAGGTTTTAATTAAAGTCATCTATTTAAAAGAAGATATTTGATTAGCTTCATTAACTTTTTGTTCCCAAATTTCCACTAAATTTTTAATAACTTGATCCCAACTATAATTCCCGACGGATTTTAATCCTTGCTGTCCCATTGTTTTTCTTAATATTGGATCATCAATTAATTGTTTTAATTTTTGAGTAAAATCTTCTATATCTTGAGGTGTATAGATTAATCCATTTTCTCCGTCTTGAACGTTCTCAACCAGCCCTCCAGCACGGGGAACTAATACGGGAATACCAGAAGCAAAGGCTTCTAATACGGTTAATCCTCTGGATTCTCGCTCGGATGTAGTAATATGAATATCACTATTAATATAAACAGCCGGAACTTGATCATAGGGAACTCGACCGAGGAAGTAAACATGGCGGGTATATTTTCTTAAACCGTTGATAATTTCATCTTTCATTTGACCATCGCCAACAATAATAAAACCGACTTTTTCTAAATCGATTTTTTCTGCTAGTTTTGATATAGTTTTTAACGTAAAATTCCAACCCTTATCCGGTGTTAAACGACCGACAAATACTAATTTTGTTAACAAATCTAATTCCGGTAAATTATAATAGTTTTTAAAAAAATTATCTTCTTTTAAATTGAGATCAAACCGTCCAGCATCAAATCCCGCTAAATTCGCATAAACCGCATTTTTAATCTTCATTTGCGGAGTAATTTGATAGATGATTTTGCTAGTAAATAAAGTAACATCATAACTATTATAAATCCAAGCAAAAATCCGTCTAACAACTTCTCGGATTATTTCAACGGCAAATTTAGGTAAGGGAATATAATCTTCTGCGTAGGATAGAAACCAAGTTCTAAAAAAGGCAATACAAGGAATTTTAGCTTTTTTCGCATAATCAATTCCAGCCCGTCTAAAGAATCCAAAGAATAGCCGTTCAGGTTCATCAACATGAATAATATCCGGCTGAAATTGTTCTAATTCTTTTAAAACAATCGAATAAGATTGAATCGAAGGATTGCGCTCAAAATCGATTCCTAAAAACGATGTACTGGGTATATTACAAACCCGAATACCGGGTAAAATATTTCCTGTATAGTCTCTCCAATTGGGGTAAATGGTTTCCAAGGCACTATAGTCAGGACAGAAAAATAACACCTCATGTCCCCACTGACTTAACCGTTGTAGTCGCATCATAGCGCTGACTGTAACACCATCAATAACCGGAAGAAAACCAGAGGAAATAATTGCAATTTTCATTTAAACTGTACTGGGTTTATTTAAAATCTCGATATGAACAATTTTTCCAGTGTAGTCGATTTACTGCGCGATCGCGCCGAATCTCAACCGGATCAACTGGCTTATCGGTTTTTAGCCGATGGGGAAACCGAGTCAGGAACCTTAACGTATCAACAGTTACATCAACAAGCATTACAAATCGCCTGTTATCTGCAATCTTTTCTATCACCCGGCGATCGCGTTTTAGTCGTTTATCCCTATAGTGCGGGCTTAGAATTTATTGCGGCGTTTTTCGGCTGTTTATATGCAGGTGTGATCGCCGTAACCGATAACCCTCCGGTATCAACCCAAGCTATTCCGAAGCTACAAACCCGTTTAGAATCTTCTCAATGTCGAGCAATTTTAAGTACAGAAGCCTTAATTCAACACCTACAAACCCAATTCTCCGAAGAGACGCGCCATGGCGCGTCTCTACGTTGGGTTGCGACCGATAGCCTTTTTTCCCAAAACCTCGCTACACAATGGAAAGAACCGCAAATTAACGGGGATACAATCGCTTTTTTACAATATACTTCCGGTTCAACGGGGACTCCAAAAGGGGTTATGGTCACTCATCAAAATGTTATCCATAATTCCGATATTATTTATAATGCTTTTGGACATAACCCCAATAGTCGAGGATTAATTTGGCTTCCTTTATTTCATGATATGGGATTAATTGGCGGGGTAATTCAACCTTTATATGGAGGATTTCCTGTCACCTTAATGTCCCCTATTTCTTTAGTCCAAAAACCGTTTCGTTGGTTAGAAGCAATATCTCAATATCAAGCCACCACCAGTGGCGGGCCTAATTTCGCCTATGATTTAGTCTGTCGGACAGCAACTCCAGAAAAGTTAGAAAAGTTAGATTTAAGTTCCTGGGATATAGCGTTTTCAGGTGCTGAACCTGTCCGCTTGGAGACTCTCAAACGATTTGCAGAAATTTTTGGCCCCTCTGGGTTCAAACCCGAAGCCTTTTACCCCTGCTACGGAATGGCGGAAACCACCCTATTTATTTCAGGTGGAAACAAACACCAAACCCCCCATATTCTCTCGGTCGATGCAGTCGCGTTAGAACAAAATCAAGTGATTATTCAACCGTCAACAAAAACCCGATCTCTTGTTAGTTGTGGCTTCCCTTGGTTGGGAGATGAAGTCATTATTGTTGATCCTGAACAATTAACGCGGCGAGATGAAAATCAAGTGGGTGAAATTTTAGTATCTGGAAAAGGTGTGGGTTTGGGATATTGGGGAAAACCCGAAGATACAGAAACCACGTTTAAAGTTTATGTCGATGGACAAGGGCCCTATTTACGCACAGGAGATTTAGGGTTTTTGCATGAAGGAGAATTATATATTACCGGACGCATTAAAGACATGATGATTTTGTGGGGAAGAAACCGTTATCCCCAGGAAATTGAAGCCACACTGGATACCTGTCATCCTGCTATTCGTCCGGGTCATAGTGCGGCGTTTTCTATTGAAACGGAAATCGGAGAACAGTTAATTATTGCATCTGAAATTGAACGGCGTTATCTGCGGAATTTGAACGTTGAAGAAGTGGTTAATACCATTCGTCAAGCCGTTGCTGAACAGAATACTGTTGATGTTTTTGCCATTGTGTTATTGAAAACAACGACTATTCCTAAAACCACCAGTGGTAAAATTCAACGTCGTGCTTGTCGAACGAAATTCCTAGAAGGCAGTTTAGATATTGTTGGACAATGGCAATTCAATTCAGAATCCAGTCAATTGACAGAATTAGCCCATCGTTCTTAAAGTTTAACTGTAGGGTGCGTGCGCTTTGCTGACGCACCAAAAACTTTGACTTTCTATCAATCCAATTGACATGAAACGAGAACAATTATCCGAAAAAATTAGGTATTTTTTATTGTATCAAGTAGGAGCAAAAATATTATGGACGTTTGAAAAGTTAATTCCTGAATATTCGTTAATTGGAGAGACCGCTTTTTTTGAAGCTACTCAATTTCAGTGGTCAAAAGAGTTAGAAACCAATTGGCATTTAATTCGGCAAGAATTAGAGCAAATTCTGAAAGTTCAAGAACAACTACCCAATTTTCAAGATATTTCCCCCGATCAAGGCTATAGCACCACTCAGGATAATTTATGGAAAACCTATTTTTTCTATGGCTATGGAATTAAAGTCGATAAAAATTGCCAACGCTGTCCAGAAACCACTCGTTTAATAGAACAAATTCCAGGGATGAAAACGGCATTTTTTTCAATTTTGTTACCTGGAAAACATATTCCTGAACATCGAGGGCCCTATAAAGGAGTCATTCGTTGTTTATTAGGATTAAAAATTCCTGAACCCCGCGAAAAATGCCGAATTCGAGTCGGAGAAGAAACCCGCCATTGGGAAGAAGGAAAATGTCTAATTTTTGATGATTCTTTTCCCCATGAAGCTTGGAACGAAACCGATGGCGTGAGAGTCGTTTTATTTTTAGATATTATGCGACCCTTACGGTTTCCCCTATCGATTATTAATGAACTTTTTCTCAAATTAATTACAATGTCTCCCTTTGTTCAAGATGGCTACGCGAATCAACGAAAATGGGATGTTCGCTTAGAGCAAGTCTTTGCTGCCCAGAAGGACAGTATTACCCCACCCTAGAAGCAAAATTACCCCATTCGTAACTCATGATCCGTGATTAACAATTACTGATTCATTCAAGATTTAAGAGTTAAGAAAATCCTTAATTCTTGAATAATGACCAACTACGGATGGAGGGAAAAAACCCCTATAAATGATAGGATAGATCACAAAACATTACCTATTTTTTTTCATGACTGATTCATTTGATTTTTTAAAAGCCACCACTTTAATTGAACTTTTACAATATCGGGCAATCCAGCAACCGAATCAGATTGCTTATACATTTTTAGTCGATGGAGAATCGGAAACGGTTACATTAACTTATCAACAATTAAACCAAAAAGCTCAAACCATTGCGAGGAAATTACAAGGGATTTGTCAACCGCAAGATCGAGTTTTATTATTGTATCAACCTGGATTAGATTATATTAGCGCATTTTTCGGTTGTTTATATGCTGGAGTGATTGCTGTTCCAGCTTATCCCCCCCGACCGGATCGCTCCCTTCCTCGTTTACAAGCCATTATTCAAGATACAAATGCAACGATTGCTTTAACGACAGAATCCACCTTATCCAGTTTACAACGGTTTTTTCCGCAAATGTCTGATATTGCACCGTTAAATTGGTTGACAACCGATATTTTAGAAACAGAGATAGAAAATAATTGGCAACCTCCAGCAATTAATCCTCAAACCCTTGCCTTTTTACAATATACTTCCGGTTCTACCGCAACCCCAAAAGGAGTGATGATTTCTCATGAAAATTTATTACATAATTTAGCCGCAATTTATGATCATTTTGGTCATTCCCCTAATAGTAAAGGAGTCATTTGGTTACCTCCTTATCATGATATGGGATTAATTGGCGGCGTTTTAGAACCTCTGTTTGGTGGATTTCCCGTTATTTTAATGTCGCCTTTAATGTTTGTGCAAAATCCGTTACGCTGGTTACAAACCATTTCTCGATATCAAGGAACCACCAGTGGCGGCCCTAATTTTGCTTATGATTTATGTGTGAGAAAAGTATTAGGAAAGGGGGGAGGAATTTCTCCCCAAAAATTAGATGATTTAGATTTAAGTAGTTGGGAAGTCGCATTTAATGGAGCAGAACCCATTAATCATAACGTCATTGAACGATTTACTCAAACCTTTGCCCCCTATGGGTTTAGACGAGAAACTTTTTATCCTTGTTATGGCATGGCTGAAGCGACTTTAATGATTACCGGAGGCTTAAAAACAGTAGCACCTATTTTTAAAACGATTGATACAATTGCCTTAAAAAATAACAAGATTATTGGCATTGATGAACCCACTACTAACTTAACAGAAAATGCTAAAACCTTTGTGGGTTGTGGTCAATGTTTATCTGATCAAACCGTACTAATTGTTAATCCTGAAACCTTTAATTGTTGTCAACCTGGAGAAGTCGGAGAAATTTGGGTTTCTGGGCCGAGTGTGGGACAGGGATATTGGAATAAACCGGAAGAAACAGAAACCTTATTTAAGGCCTATTTAATAACCGGAGAAGGCCCATTTTTAAGAACAGGAGATTTAGGATTTTTAGACGCTGACGAATTATTTATTACCGGAAGAATTAAAGACATTATTATTATTAACGGTCGCAACCATTATCCCCAAGATATTGAATGGACAGTTGAACAAACTCATCCCTTGATTCGTCCCAGTGGAGTAGCTGGATTTTCGATTGATATCGATGGAGAAGAACGGTTAGTGGTGGCGGTGGAGATGGAACGTCAATATTGGCAACAACTCCGTACTCCAGAAAATGGTAACGGTTCAGCTAAAACCTCGATTCAACAGCAGGTTATGCAATCTATTCGTCGGGCTATCTCTCAAAATCATGATTTACAGGTTCATGCAGCAGTCTTGTTAAAACCCGGAAGCTTACCGAAAACTTCCAGTGGTAAAATTCAACGCCATGCTTGTCGTTCTAGTTTTTTAGCCGGAAACTTAGGCGATAATCCGTGATTCGTTTCACAAACCCGCTATGGCGCGTCTGTACTCAGTCCTGTTAACTCTTACACTGATAACTGAGTGCGGGCGGGGGAACCCCGCCCCTACGAGATAACGGATGACTCAGTACGGGTGGGGGAAGCCCAAACCTACGACTGATTACTGCTACATTGGGATGCTAAAGTTTTATGGTGATGGAGGAGTGAGCCATGCAAGTATTAAATGCGTCTATGAATGGGGCAAAACCCCAACAACCTTCGGGAACGGTGCATCATCCAGAGTGGTCGGTGAATGGCATTGAATCTTTCCAGTCTGTCACCACAATTGGGGACTGGTTAGTCAGTCAACTCGCAGAACGGTTAGGTTTAGAAGCGTCAGAGATTGATATAGAGGAGGATTTTGCCAATTATGGGCTCAATTCCATCGAAGCGATTAATCTCTCTGGAGACTTAGAAACAATTTTAGGTCGCCGACTTCCCCCGACTTTGTTGTGGGATTATCCCAATATTTTAACCTTAGCTGAATATTTAGCGACTCAAGCTAAACTCGATATCGCTCAATATCAGAACGGCATTTCCCCTGAAGATGCTGAACATCTCTTGCATCATTTGGATCAATTTTCTGATGCAGAGGTTGATACTTTATTAAATATTTTATTAGCGGAAGAGGAAGACCACAATGATTAATTTATCCCCCTCATTCAGTCAGTTATCCGCTCAAGAAAAGCGATCACTTTTGGCGGACTTACTACGGAAAAAAGCACAATCTATTCCCCTTCCTGAGATTCCAACTGAATATTATCAATTTAATCAATTTCCTGAATATCTGCATCTGAAACAACAACAGCAAGAACTGGCGGCTTTAGGATTAGGAAACCCATTTTTTAGGGCTCAAGAAGGCATTGCTAATGATCAAGCCCGGATTGGAGGTCAGGACTATATTAATTATGCCACTTATAATTATTTAGGAATGTGTGGCGATCCGCAGGTCTCTGAAGGTGCAAAAGAGGCAATTGATCGATATGGAACCTCTGCGGGAGCGAGTCGGTTATTATCCGGTGAAAAAGTGATTCACCAAGAATTAGAACGAGAAATTGCTGATTTTATTGGCGTTGAAGATAGTATTGTTTTTGTGGGAGGTCATGCCACCAATGTAACAACGGTGGGGCATTTATTCAAACAACATGATTTGATTTTACATGATGCCCTCAGTCATAATAGTTTAATGCAAGGCGCTGTTTTATCGGGAGCAACAGCGATCGCATTTCCTCATAATGATTGTCAAGCTTTAGAGCGAATGTTACGAGAACGGCGTCACCGTTATCAACGAGTTTTAATTATTGTGGAAGGAGTTTATAGTACCGATGGAGATATTCCCAATTTACCGGAATTAATCGAGATTAAAAAACGTCATAAAGCCTTTTTAATGGTGGATGAAGCGCACTCTATTGGGGTTTTAGGAAAACACGGTCGAGGCATTAGTGAATATTTTGGGATTAATCCCCATGATGTTGATTTATGGATGGGAACTTTAAGCAAGTCCTTTGCCAGTTGTGGAGGCTATATTGCCGGATCTCAAGCGTTAATTGAATACCTGAAATATACCGCCCCTGGATTTGTTTTTAGTGTGGGAATTTCTCCCCCTAATGCCGCTTCTGTAATCGCCGCCATTCGTTTGTTAAAAACCGAACCCCAACGAGTTGAACGATTACATCAACAAGCACAATTGTTTTTAACCTTAGCCAAAGATAAAGGGTTAAATACAGGATTAAGTCAAGATTCTCCCGTCATTCCGATTATTGTCGGAGATTCTTGGAAATCAGTGCAACTGTCTCAAAATTTGTTCAAACGGGGAATTAATGTTCCCTTTATGTTTTATCCCTCTGTGCCTAAAAATGCAGCCCGTTTGCGATTTTTTATTACTTGTAACCACACCGAAGAACAAATTCGTTATACTGTAGACACTCTTGCCGAAGAAGTGGCAAAATTACCAGAAAATCATTGATTTTTGCAGAATTTAGCCACCTTGGGCATTATCCTGTAAAGGGCTAATAATAATGCGTGTTCTTCTAATTTATCCCATCTTTCCCCAAAGTTTTTGGTCATTTGAAAAAGCCCTCGCTTTAGTTAACCGTAAAGCTTTACTTCCGCCGTTAGGTTTAATTACAGTAGCGGCAATTTTACCCCAATCTTGGGAGTTTAAATTAGTAGACCGAAACGTTCGGGAGATTACAGAAGCGGAATGGAATTGGGCAGAATTGGTGATGATTTCCGCCATGATTGTCCAAAAAGATGATTTTTTAGCTCAAATTCGCGAAGCGAAACGACGAGGTAAAAAAGTCGCTGTGGGTGGCCCCTATCCCACATCAACCCCCCAAGAAGCTGAACTGGCAGGAGCAGATTTTTTAGTCTTAGATGAAGGGGAAATTACCTTACCCTTATTGGTGGAAGCCTTAGAACGTGGGGATTCTAAGGGCGTTTTTCGCATAGAAGGAGATAAACCCGATGTCACCACATCCCCCACGCCTCGCTTTGATTTATTGGATAAGAATGCCTATGATATGATCTCGCTACAATTTTCACGGGGTTGCCCGTTTCAGTGTGAGTTTTGTGATATTATTGTGTTATATGGGCGCAAACCTCGAACTAAAACCCCGGCTCAATTTATAGCAGAATTGGATCGATTACGGGAATTAGGATTTAAGCAGGGAATTTTCCTGGTTGATGATAACTTTATTGGCAATAAACGCAATGTTAAGTTATTGCTTAAGGAATTAAAAGTATGGATGAAAGAAAATAACTATCCCTTCCGAATTTCAACGGAAGCATCCATTGATTTAGCTCAAGATCAAGAATTAATGGATTTGATGGTTGAATCTAACTTTAGAGCGGTGTTTTTAGGAATAGAAACCCCGGATGAAGATAGCCTAAATTTTACTAAAAAATATCAAAATACTCGTGATTCCCTCAGTGAATCCGTTGAAAAAATTATCCGTTCAGGATTACGGGTAATGGCCGGATTTATTATTGGGTTTGATGGGGAAAAACCTGGGGCTGGCGATCGCATTGTTCGGTTTGTGGAACAAACTACAATTCCCATTGCTATGTTTAGTATGTTGCAAGCTTTACCGAATACCGCCCTTTGGCATCGTTTAGAAAAAGAAGGACGATTAATTACAAAAACGGGAAATGTCAATCAAACCACCTTAATGAATTTTATTCCGACTCGACCCCTAGAAGAAATTGCCCATGAATATGTTAATGGATTTTGGGAATTATACGACCCCCAACGATATTTAGATCGAACCTATCGACATTTTATGATGATCGGCGAACCTAAAACCAATTCCATTGGCAGTAAATTAGTGGATTTAACAACGCTGCGAGCGCTCTTTATTTTATGTTGGTATCAAGGAGTGGTACGGAAAACTCGTTGGACATTTTGGCGCTATTTATGGAATATTTTACGACACAAACCTCGCGTTTTAGATCATTATTTAGTGGTTTGTGGGCAAGTAGAACATTTCTATGAATATCGTGCCATTGTCAAAGAAAACATTGAACGTCAATTAAAAGAGTTACCTGTAGAAACCCAACGTCAGCTAACCAGTATTGCTCAATAGTTGACCGACACCGGGTTTTTGAACAGCAGAAACCCGGTTTCTTGAGTGGTGTGGGTTACTCCTGCTGTTTTCTGCATTTTGACCCGATCCTGTGGGAAAATTAATTCAATTATTTTGTTAATCAAACTTCCACTGAGACAAAAACAGTGCCTCCGACTTATCTATACCAACATCGGAATATAAGGGTTGCTCAAACACGACGTCAGTTTTTGCAGACTTCCGTTGCAGCGATGGTGGCATCGTCCCTCTCAAGCTGTGGTTGGACATTAGCTGAAGTCAAAACAACCCCCAATACCCAGGTGTCCTCAGATACCTTGTACATCTATACTTGGGCAGGTTACACCGATCAAGATTTATTAGATCGATTTCGAGAGGAAACCGGGTTAAAAGTTGTGGCGGATGTCTTCGACTCTAACGAAGCCATGTTAGCACGACTGCAAGCCGGAGGAGCCGGAGCTTATAGTATCATCTATCCTTCGGAATATATGGTTCAGAAAATGGCGACATTAGGGCTATTAACTGAACTAGATCACTCTTTATTGGTGGGATTAGAAGATTTATTTCCCCAATTTCAAAACCCAGGTTATGACCCTGGAGATCGTTTTAGTGTACCCATTAGCTGGGGAACAACCGGGTTAATTTTTAATTCAAAAACCCTCAAAAATCATCCTCAAGATTGGAATTATCTTTGGGAAAACAAAGAAAAATTATCAAAGCGGTTCACATTACTTAATGACGTGCGAGAAGTGATGGGAGCCACCTTAAGAATGTTAGGTTATTCTTATAATGCTACTGATGCTAATCAAATCCGTCAAGCTTATGAAAAATTAGTAACATTACGTCCGGCGATCGCTTCTTTTACAACGGATTCTTGGCGACCTCAAATGATTGTCGGGGACTTATTAATTGCCATGTGTTATTCCTCCGATGCTGCCGAAATTATGGAGGAAAATGAAGATTTAAGATATATTACCCCCGATAGTGGCTCATCGTTATGGACGGATACAATGGTGATTCCTAAAAGTGCTCCTAACCCGGATGCAGCTTATAAATGGATTAATTTTATGTTGCAACCGGACATTGCAGCCACCTTAGTTGAACGATTAAAATTTGCCACCCCTTCAAGATTAGCTTATGAAAGATTACCGGAAAATTTAAGAAATGATCCGACTTTATTTCCTCCTGAATCAGTGATTGCTAGAAGTGAAGCGATTTCCCCCGTCGGTGCAGCGACTGAAATTTATGAACGCTATTGGACACAATTAACCAGTTAGATGTTAACGGTTAACCGTCAACCGAAAACCCACAACCGACAACAAAACTATGGCGATTTCCACAAAAACTCCGATGACTTCTCCTCCACAACCAGTTAAAAAAGGATGGCGACAACGTGCCTCTCAACTGCTGGGGCCTTTAGTGTTATTAGGGCCCTCTGGGTTGTGGTTATTACTGTTATTAGTTTTCCCGACATTATTAATTTTTCAACTGAGTTTAGTTAAGGATATTCGTCCGGGGGATTTGGTGATTCCCAATGGGATTTATAATTATTTACGGGTCTTTGAACCCATTAATTTATTCGTCATTTGGCGATCGCTCTTTTTTGCCTTTGGAACTACAGTTCTGTGTTTATTATTAGGATTTCCCGTTGCTTATTGGATTGCTCAATTAGCGCCTAAACGCTGGCGAAATGTCATATTATTAGCCTTTGTTTTACCATTGTGGACATCTTCTTTATTAAGAACCTATGCCTGGATTACTATATTAAGACCAACGGGAGTATTAAATTCTTTTTTAGCATTAATTGGATTACCCGCTTTAGAATTATTGAATCGAACTCCGGCGGTTTTAATTGGGATGGCCTATAGTTATTTACCTTATATGGTCACGGTTTTATATGCTTCTTTAGAAAAATTAGATCGGCGATTATTAGAAGCGTCTGCGGATTTAGGCGCTAGACCTGTAGAAACCTTTTGGAAAGTCACAGTTCCCCAAACCTTACCCGGTATTGCCGCCGGATCATTGCTGGTTTTTATTAGTTCCCTGGGGGATTTTGTAGACCCTGAATTATTAGGGGGAGCCTCCAGTATGACCGTTTCTCGGTTAATTTATAATCAATTTTTAGGCTTAACTCAAAATTGGGGCTTTGGTTCAGCATTAAGTATGGTGTTAATTTTTGGAGTTAGTATGGCGATCGCACTTTTAATTAAATATGGAGATACTCGACCGTCTCGCTAATAAAAATTAGGAAAGAGTTATGCAAGAAATCAAACAACAACCAGAGGAGATGTTGGATATGGCTTCTAAACCGAAGTTTAAAATTTCTTGGCCGGTGATTTTTGTCGGTTTGATGTTTTTTTATATGTATCTGCCGATTTTGGTTTTAACCTTTTATAGCTTTAATAAATCTCGATATAGTGCAGGCTGGGAAGGATTTACCTTAGAATGGTATATTAAATTATTTCAAGATAGCCGAATTTTAACCGCTTTAAAAAATAGTTTAACCGTCGGAATTTGTGCTGTCGGAATTGCGGCAGTTATTGGTACATTAATGGCCGTAGGATTAGCCCGTTATCGTTTCCCCGGAAAAAAACTTTATCAAGGAGTTTCCTATTTACCCTTAATTGTTCCTGATATTGCCATGGCGGTTGCAACTTTGGTATTTTTAGCCGCCGTTGCTATTCCCCTCAGTTTATGGACAATTGTAGCCGCCCATGTGGTGTTTTGTTTAGCTTATGTTGCCTTAGTGGTTTCAACGAGATTAGCAGATTTAGATTCCCATTTAGAAGAAGCCGCATTAGATTTAGGCGCGACTCCCATCGAAGCCTTTATTCAAGTTTTATTACCTCAATTAATGCCGGGGATTATATCAGGCTGTTTACTGGCTTTTGTGTTAAGTATGGATGATTTTTTAATTGCCAGTTTTACGGCAGGAAGTGGGGCGAATACGTTACCGATGGAAATTTTTAGTCGCATTAGAACAGGTGTAAAACCTGATATTAATGCGTTAAGTGTCATCTTAATTATCGCCTCTGGATTTTTAGCCATATTTGGCGAATATTTACGCAGTCAAGGAGAAGGAAAACGGATGAGAAATTAGCCCAGGGTTGTTTCAATAAATAGCACTATTATTGACACTCCCCCGTCAAGCTTGCGCGCTCGACGGGGGAGTGTCAACTCTGAGCCATTTTTGGTGCGTGCGCGTTGATGGAGTACCATAGAGAAGAAAAAATCAAGCTGGAATTATTAAAAAATATTAAAATCATGTCAAAAAGTGCTAATTTACGTTAAAATCGGCTGTTATTTAAGAAAAATACCGAACTAAACTCTTTAACAACAATCAGCCACACAGTGTTTAAATCAACGGCTGAAACCTTGATTCTATGGTTAGCCAGCTTGGGATCTTTGAGTCTGAAATCCCTCGTACCTGTCACAAAGTGCCCGCAGTATTATCACCAAAAAGCTCAGCTTGAAAGCCTTGACCGATTGTTTTTAATCGGTTTCTAGGTGGTTTTCCATTGAAGTTTTACTGAATCACGATTGTAGGAATTTATGACACAACATTCTCAAGACCCTAGCGTTGAGCCACTCGAAAAATTTTTTGTGGTGGGAATAGGGGCTTCAGCCGGAGGATTAAACCCGTTAGAAATATTTTTTACTAATTTACCCCATCATCCGGGTGCCGCTTTTGTGGTGGTGCAACATCTTTCTCCCGATTTTCCGACTTTAATGCCCGAATTAATCCAAAGACGCACTTCACTAGAAGTTAAACTCATTGAAGATAGGATGCAGTTACACCCTAATTGCATCTATGTATTACCGCCTCGTCATAATGTCAGAGTTGAACAAGATTGCTTACGACTGCAAGAACATATTGCTGATCAAATCAATTATCCCATCAATAATTTTTTCCATTCTCTAGCCGAAGAATGGGGGGAAAAAGTCATCGGTATTTTGCTATCGGGAACCGGAAGCGATGGTGCAGAAGGATTACAAGCTATTAGTAAAAAAAGGGGTATTGCCTTAATTCAATCCCCAGAAACCGCTGAATTTACCAGTATGCCCAGTAGTGCCATTCCGGGTGACTCTTTGGATGAGATTTTATCGCCTCAAGATTTAGCCCAAACCGTTTATAGTTTAGTTCACTATTCCCGAAACTATCGGATTTCTCAAGTTCAGCGTGGAGACTTAATTCCCGTTGAACAATTAGAACGCATTCTTGCTCTTTTATCTAAATACCAACAGATCGACTTTTCTCAATACAAAATTAGTACAATTACCCGTCGGATTCTGAATCGTTGTTCAGTTACCCAATCTCCCAGTTTAAGTCAGTATATTGCTTTATTAACCGAGTCGGAAATTGAAAGACAACTACTTCGTCAAGATTTATTAGTGAGTGTTACTCAATTTTTTCGAGATTCTCAAGCTTGGAATTTTATAGAAAACCAAGTTTTACCCCAGTTAATTGAATCTTTAGCACCTCAACAACAACTGAGAGTCTGGGTTCCTGCTTGTGCTACGGGAGAAGAAGCTTATTCTTTAGCGATTTTAATTGATGAAGCGGTTCATGCTGCGAATAAAGAGATTACTATCAAAATATTTGCCACCGATATTGATAGTAAAGCTCTGGATGTTGCTTCACTAGGAATTTATAGCGAAAGCATTAGAAATGATATCACTCCTGAGCGTTTAGAGAAATATTTTATCTATAAATCCGGTTCATACCAAGTTAAACGAAATTTACGGGAGATGTTAATCATTGCTCCCCATGATTTAACCAAAAATGCAGGTTTTTCTAAAATGAATTTCATTAGTTGCCGGAATGTGCTGATTTATATGCAGCCACAACTTCAGCAACAAGTATTACGGTTACTGCATGTATCTTTAGCATCTCAAGGTATTTTATTTTTGGGGAATGCAGAAGCATTAGGGGAATTAGAAACCGAATTTATTGAGATTGAGCAACGATGGAAAATCTTCCGCAAACGTCGAGAAATTCAACTGACTGTGATGCCGTTATCGCAGCCACCCTTATTACCTCCCATCACCCCAGCAACTTTATCATCTAATCGCCATATTTTTCAGTTTGAACGGATTTTAGATTCGGTTTTTGATCTTTGCTTTACAGAACAACGGTTAACTTGTGTATTAGTTAATCAAGAGTGTAAATTAGTTCACGTCTTTCATAATGGTGCTAATCTCCTCTCTTTTTCCACCGGACAGCCTAAATTGGAGATTACTGAACTGGTACCCACTGCTGTACAATTACCCCTGAGAACGGCTCTACATCGAGCCAAACGAGATCAACAGAATGTTCTGTATACGGGAATTAATTTAACCCGAAATGATGTTAATGAAGTCTTGAATTTAAAAGTAGCATTTCCTCATAATAAATACCCGATTTCTAATGAATTTATGTTGGTTCTAATAGAGGTAAAAACTGTCTTTAAAGACGAATCTAACAAAATTGAGTTTGAGGTTGATATTGAACCCAGCAAACAAATTGCTGAGTTAGAATATGAACTCCAACAAACTAGAGAAAATCTACAAACCACCATTGAAGAGTTAGAAACAATCAACGAAGAACAACAAGCAACCAATGAAGAATTACTCGCCTCGAATGAGGAATTACAAAGTACCAATGAAGAATTACAATCCGTTAATGAAGAACTGTATACTGTCAATGCAGAATATCAACTTAAAATTCAACAACTCACGGAACTGACTACCGATATTGATAATTTGCTAAGGAGTACAAATATTGGAGTAATCTTCCTAGATAATTATCTCAATATTAGAAAATTTACGCCAATGACTAGCAATATTATTAATATTTTCCCTTCGGACATTAATCGTCCATTAACTCATTTTACCCACAATTTAAACTGTCCTAACTTAGTCCAAATTTTATCAGATTTTGTGGTAGATAAAATTCCAGTTGAACTAGAAGTTATTAATCAAATCACAGGAGACAACCTGTTAATGCGAGTTAATAGTTATCGAGGGCAAAACAACGATAATAATGGTATGGTTGTTACTTTTATCAATATTAATGAATTAAAAAGTATCCAAAATGAACTGCAAGCGAGTAAAAATTGGTTAGAAAATATTTATATTAATAGTCCTGTGGGGTTATGTTTACTTGATCAAGACCTAAAATTTGTAAAAATCAATGAAAACTTAGCCAAGATTAATCACTTGTCTGTCGAAGAATGTTTAGGGAAAACCGGACAAGAGTTATTCCCAGACTGGGCAAATATTTATGAACCTTTGATGCGTCAAGTCTTAGAAACAGGTCAAGGGATTAGAAATGTGGAATTTCAAACTCTAACGCCTATATTTAGACAAACTAGATACTGGATTGGCAATTATTATCCGGTTGTGTTAGAAAATCAACGACCCGGAGTCGGTGCGGTGATCACAGAAATTACGCGACAAAAACAGATTCAACAGGAACTTGAAAGATCACAAAATTGCCTGGAAGAAGCCCAAAGTATTGCCAATCTTGGGAATTGGGAATTAAATCTTCAGACCCAAAAAGTTCGCTGTTCAAAGGAATTGTTTAACATTATTGGTTTTGATTTTAATCTGGGAGAACCCAGTTTACATCAGTTAATTAGCAAAATCTATATTGAAGATCAACCTAAATTTATACAAGCTATAGAGCAACTTAAAACTCAAGGAACTCCCTATAATCTCGATTGTAGAATTATTCGTCATGATGATGGGGTGATTCGTTATATTAATGCTATTGGTAAACCTATTTATAACAAGCAGCGTCAGATCACTGATATCTATGGAACAATTCTTGATATTAGCGATCGCAAACAAGCCGAAATTGCCCTATCCCAAGCCAAACAAGCCGCCGAAGCCGGGACAAAAGCCAAAAGTGATTTTCTAGCCAATATGAGTCACGAAATCCGCACCCCAATGAATGGAATTATTGGAATTGCCCAACTTCTTTCGATTACAAACCTCTCTGATCAACAAAACAAATTAGTCAATATGATTCAAGAGAGTGGGACTCACCTTCTAAGAATTATTAATGATATTTTAGATTTCTCGAAAATTGAGTCAGGTCATATAGAACTTGAAGAGCATCCTTTTATTTTAAGAAATGTGATTCAATCGGTTTGTGCTATTTTCCAGGGAGAGGCGTTAGAGAAAAAAATTGACCTGACCTATTGTATTAATTCTGATATTCCCACTCAGTTTTTAGGAGATAGTTTTCGGTTCAGACAAATTCTCTTAAATTTAGTTGGAAATGCGGTGAAATTTACGAATCAGGGTGTTGTTAATATTACGGTCAATGGCCAACTTATTTCGGCTGATCAACAGCAACAACTGGCTCAAAATCCAGGAGAATACTATGAGTTAATGATCGCCATTCAAGATCAAGGAATTGGCATTGAGGAGCATCAATTAAATCAGTTATTTCAACCCTTTACCCAAGCAGATACTTCTATCAGTCGCAAATATGGAGGGACAGGTTTGGGTTTAGTGATTACTAAGAATTTAATTAATTTAATGGGTGGAACAATTTGGGTTGAAAGTCTCGGTAATATTGGGGGGACTCCTCCTGCCAATTGGGTTGATAATTCAGAAATTTCTCAAACTCAAGGTTCAACTTTTTATTTTACCTTGGTATTCAAGATGATTTCCGAGACAGAGATTAATCCACCAACAACTTCAGAATTAGATCAACCGGAAATAATATTCGATCACTTTCCTATCCGAATTCTGATTGCTGATGATGATCTCATTAATCAAGAATTTCTCCTGTTGCTCCTCGAAGAATTTGGCTATACTGGCGATATTGTCAATAATGGATTAGAAGTATTAGAAAAGTTAAAAACACAATCTTATGATTTGATTCTTATGGATATGCAGATGCCTGAAATGGATGGTTTAACCGCCACAAGAATGATTCGTCAATCTGACCAACCTCAACCCTGGATTATTGCTGTTACAGCGAATGTTTTGGATGAAGAAATCGAAAAATGTTTACAAGCGGGGATGAATGATTATCTCAGCAAACCTGTTCTGATTGAAAATTTTCTCCAGATTCTTTCTAAATATATTCAATATATTAGGGGACAGGGAACAGGGAACAAGGAATAGGAAATAGGACAATTCAAAATCCAGCAAACCCTTTGACTCCCTAAAGTTAAGCTGTTTCCAGCTATAACAACAAACTAATTCATTAACTCAATTCTTGCCCTTAACCCATTGCTGGTTAACTGTTGCAACACCCAATTTGCCCGATATTGATCTCGAAAAGCCCCAGCTTGAACGACTTGTCGCCCTGCGATCACCGTAGGAAAGGCTTCCGGTACTATTGAACGAATCCGCCGAAGCTCACTATCATTACGACTTTCGACCACTACTCGATACCTTAAGCCCAAAGCCATCGGACTTAAAGGAATTGTTTCACCGCCTCCACTGGCGACCTCATTGGGAAGTAAACCACCACCCGACCCAATGGGAATATTTGGCCCCGGAACGGATAAAACCCCAATGGCTGCAATCGAGGGCGGTTGAGTCGGTTGAGGCGGTTGGGTAATCGGTTGTGTTTGTTGAGGTTGGGAACGGCTAGAGGGGGACTGGGGGGTGGGACGATTTAAGATTAACCGGGAAAAGGTTGAGATTAATGACCCAGCCAGGGAGTCCGCCGATGACGTTGTTCTTGGGGGTGGTTGGGGGGGACGACGAGTATTCGGTAGGGGGGGTAAGTTCGGAGATTCTGGAGGGGGAACCGGAATCGGAATTGGGTTTTGAGCCGTTGAATTCGATTCGGGAAGATAGACCGGAAGGGAGGAGGCGGTGTTAATCGGGGTCTGGGTAGCGGGATCGTTGGCAACAATGGCCACAGGCTGTTGAGAGGAGGCGGGAGAGTTTAAGATCTGACTCACCAAGGGAGAGGGAGAGGCGGCGGGGGTGTAAGTTCCTGAGACTTGAATCGCCCCAAACACCTTAGCGGTGGATAATTGGTTTCCGTAGGCTTGAATTTGTTGGCTCTGGGTTCCGTTATTGACATCATAACGGCCGTTATTGCGAATTACGTTGCGTCCGGGTTCCTGAGTATGACCGAGATCCGGTAAAGATTGAGCGATCGCCACAATACCATCCCGTTGATTTCGTTCAATTTGATTATCCCGTAAAATCGGTCGAGCGTTGGCTTGAATCACCACCCCATCTTTATTATCAAAAACACGATTTCCGATCAAAAACGGTGCCGCATTTTGAGCAATATTAATTCCAAATCCAGTATTTTGAAAATCATTATTTCGGATTTCGGGGCGAGAAGTTCCATAAATTGTCACGCCATTTGCCCCGTTTTGAATAAAAGAATTCTCTTGAATAATCGGTGCACTCATTCCTACTATAGAAATCCCATCATGGGTATTTCCCATAAAGGTATTTTGAGAAACCATTAAAGAGCTTGATTCAATCCATAATCCATAGCCTCGTTCGCTAGGATTGGTAATGGTTACGCCACTAATTCGAGATCCATTTGCCCCTAATACGGCTATATTTTGGCGGGCAAAGGTTCGACTGGTGTAGTACCCGCCCCCTGTGATCACAACATCTTTGCCCTTTGTATTCGGATTACCTTGCAGGGTAATATTATCATGTAAAATAATCGGAAATTGTTCTCCAGTTGCGCTGCTATAGGTTCCCGGTGCTAAAATAATTGCTGTATTTTTTTGTGCTAAACTTAATGCTTTTGTAATCGTTCTAAACGGGGATTGTTGTGTGCCTTGCCCTTGATCATTTCCCGTAGTTGAACTCACATAAATCACCGCCGTTGCCCGATTGCTGGCTTGTGTTATCGGTTGATTCTTCGCAGGAACCGCTAACCCAGAAATAGGTTGAAACAATCCTAACCCCAAAGTGACTAATACTAATGGGGAAAAAGATTGCAATACCCTCAATAAAAATGATGAAGAAGAGGGCATTTCAGTGCGGACAAACCATAAACAAAATTGAGGAATACCGAGTTGTCGGGTCATTGTAGGGGGGTAGGACTGAATGTTCGGATTAGTAATTGATTATCCCCGTTGTTGCACTCAGAACATTAATTTGTAGTTAGGCTAGAGCACCTTGATTGACAGTTACAGCTTAGGGGTGCTCAAGCATAACAACAGGGTGTGAAACTACAACAACGGAGTGCAGAAATTCAGCGACTCTGACGGACTGAAATTAGTGTGAACTACTCCGACTCGCTACGCTGAAGTCGGAGCTTCCTGTCCAACAGAAAGCGTAACAGTAGATTTCTTGCGTCCTCCACTGTTGCGTCTTACATCTGGACAACAGGCTGACTCGCTAGTTCCTAACGACAAAAAACGCAGTCCTTCATCTCTAATATTTTTTGCAGCGTTAATATCTCGGTCGTGTTTGGTTCCACAATGATTACAAGTCCATTGTCGAACATCCAAAGGTAAGTTATCAACCACGTTCAAGCAATGATTACAAGTTTTTGAGGAAGGGAAAAATCTATCAATTTCTAAATAGATTCTCCCTTCGAGTTCTGCTTTGTAGGATAGCATTGTCTGAAATTGACCCCATCCAACTTGAGAAATTGCCTTGGCTAAACAATGGTTTTTGACCATACCTTTGATGTTTAGATTTTCACACACAATAACTTGATTTTCGTTGACTATCCTGCGTGATAGTTTGTGGTGAAAATCTTCACGGCATCGAGTGATTTTATTATGAACTTTAGCTACTTTAATTCGTGCCTTAGCTCTGTTTTTTGAATCTTTCTTTTTACGAGATAGTGATTTTTGTTTAATCTTGAGGTTTCGCTCATGCTTTTTCAACCATTTGGGATTAGCAAATTTACTACCATCTGAGGTGATACAGAAATCATTCAAGCCCATATCTAAACCAATCGCTTTCCCTTCAGATGAAGGATTGGGAATCTCTTTTCCATCCTCAAATAAAACAGAAGCATAATATTGATTACACTTATTTTTGGTGATAGTGACAGTTTTAATCGCTCCCTCTATCGGACGGTGAATTTTAGCGTATATTTCACCAATCTTAGGAAAACATAAGCTGTCGCCAATGATTTTTACGTTTTGAGGATAAGATAAAGATTGTTTCCCGTGTTTAGACTTGAATCTAGGATAATCCGCACGTCTTTCAAAGAAGTTAATAAACCCTCGACTTAGATTTAAGCAAACAACTTGTAAACACTGGCTATAGGTATTTTTTAACCATTCATATTCTTTCTTGAGAGCGGGTAATTGCTTCTGTAAATCGTAACGTGATAATCCTTTCCCGGTTTGCTTGTACGTTTGATTAGTTAGGTCTAAAAAACGATTCCACAGCCAACGAACGGAGCCAAAAGCCTGAGCTAATAACTCTTGTTGTTGAACTGTGGGATAAATTCTAACCTTAACCGTCCTTAACATCTTACCAGGAATCATGTTTACGATAAGGTAATACTAGCAAGCACGGTTTAGGATTGTCAAGTGCTGATCGCACTTTTTATTTTCCCAAAATTCATCCCCACCCCGCTTCGCTGAGGGTGAGGACTTCTTTTGGGGGTTTCGTTAAAGCAACAGGGAACTGCGATTTACTGGGAACAGAGGGAAATAGGGAATAGGGGATGGAAAAAAGGGGTTAGCCATCCG
>NZ_JBJUDF010000280.1:0-4203 GCF_046067725.1 Planktothrix sp. | reverse complement strand
CCGAACTATAGCCAACACCGGTGAGGGAGATGTTGGTGTTTTCGCTAAAACCGCCACTGCCGTTGTTGCTATAGATTTTGCTGATGGGGTTATTAGAACTATCGAAGCCCGTGAGCAGGATGTCGGTGTCCCCATCAGAGTCAAAGTCGGCTGTGGTGACCGAACTATAGCCAACACCGGTGAGGGAGATGTTGGTGTTTTCGCTAAAACCGCCACTGCCGTTGTTGCTATAGATGTTGCTGATGGGGTTTCCTGAACTATCCTGGCCCGTGAGCAGGATGTCGGTGTACCCATCAGAGTCAAAGTCGGCTGTGGTGACCGAACTATAGACAACACCCGTGAGGGAGATGTTGGTGTTTTCTTTAAAGTTAAAGCTGGAAGTCATGTTCTGAATCTTCTTTAATTGGCTAGTCGGTTTATCCCTAATGGGTATCAAGATGTTTCTGATGGTTGGGGGTTTACTGATTCCCCATTTGTCGAAATGCCTTTTCTAAGCAACTCACAAAACCTGATATGTTAAATAACGGCGCATCTCGTGCCTTTAACCGTTGACGCAATGGTTGCAACTGCTGGGGATGGGTGGCCCAGTCAATGGCCTTTTGTTCGTACTCCTCCGGGCTGTGAGCAATCATTTCTGGGAGTCCGCCACTGGCACAAATACTCGCCCCCATGCGGGAGGCGTTGGTTAAACCGGGTTTTGTCAGAACAGGTACACCCGCCCACAACGCTGCTACAGTGGTAGAACCGCCACTATATATCCACGTATCTAAGGCTAAATCTGCTAGTTGTAAGCGGGCTAAATATTCGGGGTGGGGAATTTTGGGGGCAAAAATCAATCGTTCGGGTGCAACTCCAGAAGCAGCCGCTTTTTTGTGTAAATTATTGATCACTTCCTCTGTTATCGGTTCAGATAACCACAAGACACTGCCTTCAACTTGCTGCAAAATTCCCATCCAAACGGCAAATAAATCCGGCGTAATTTTAAAATGTCGGTTGAAGCAACAGAAGACAAAACTATCTTCTGGCAACCCGAATTCTGCGCGAGTTAAGGGTTGGGAAGAAATCTCCATTTCAGAAGCGATAAACTGATCAGGTAAATAGAGAATTTCTTCACTATAATATTGAGCTAATTCTGGAGGAACGACCCATTGGTCGGTAAGTAAATATTGAATAAAATTGGCTCCCATTGTGTTCGGATATCCCAGAAAACTTGCCTGTATAGGTGCAGGTTGATAAGCCAATATTTCCGGTTTACCGTAACCGGTATACCCGGCTAAATCGATTAAAATATCAATGCCATCTCGATTGATTTGTTCAGCCGCTTCTAAAGGGGACAGTTGAGAAAGATCTCGAAATTCATCACAACCGATTCTAATGGTTTCCGTGATCTCATCATTGACGTTTAATAAGTTGTAGCCAAAGATTTCAAATGCTTCTCGGTTATGGTTTTCAAAGATTTGATAAATTAAACGACCAACGGCGTGACTATAGAAATCGGGGGAAACATAACCCACCCGCAGTTTATCGGTCTTTTGGGAATAGATGAATTGCGGTTTTTTCTCAGCTATTGATTTCTCAATTCCTATGGCGTGTTTTTGGGCAACAGCTAAGGATAATTCGGGAGGAATTGGAAGGGCGTTTAACTGAAAGGGAGCTAAGGTAAACCCTTTCTTGTCTTCCTGTATATATTGGGTCGTGGAATTTATCAAATCTTGGACAAAATGATCATAGTTTTCCCAGTCGCAGAGATTAACTTTCACAAACCCGATATGGGGATATAAATATTCAGCATTACGGTTGAGGCTTTCCACTCGTTCATAGGCAAGTTTCGCTAAGGTAAATTGACTTTGAAATTCCCAAATCTGTCCGAGTTGAAAATAGGCATCGGCGTAGTTTCGTTGGTGTTTAGCTGCGGTTTGAAAGAGTTGAATCGCTTCTTCTAACTTCGCTTGTTGTTTATACAATAAACCCAAATTGTACAATGCCGGAACAAGCTCAGGGTTTAATTCTAAGGCGCGTTTTAATAACTTATCAGCTTGATTTAATTGACCTTCAATTAGGTAAATTGACCCCAAGTTTGTTAAGGTTAACGCAGAATTTGGGTTAATTTTTAGAGCATTTTGATAACAAGTTATGGCTTCAGATAAGCGATTTTGCTGTTGCAGTAAGGTTCCTAAATTATTGTGAGGTGGAATATAATTTGGGTCGGCTGCTATAGCATTTTGAAAGCAAGCGATCGCTTCTTGAATTTTTCCTTGTTTTTTAAAATCTTGCCCTCGTTCAAATTCAGCTTTTGCTGCTTTTAATCGTGGGTTTTCTAACGTCCTTAAGTGTTGTTCTAAGATGTCATCTAATTCTGAAATTGTTGTCTCATCTTCTCGAAAAATCTGCCCGACATATTCAGTCTTTTGACGAGAAATTGGAAAGGGTTTTCCTTCGGAAAATTCATCATGAACTAAACTTTGATATTGAGCTAAAGGATAAATGACATCATTCAAAAACCGTTGATCAATGCCTTTCGTTAAAGATTCAGCGTGAGTTTTAACATAATTATTGATAGCAGTTTTGATCTCTAAATTCCCTTTAAATCCCCACATTCCTCCCATAATTTTGCTTCGATGCAAAGGATGATCTCGCATAATATGAAAGGGAAAAGGACTGGCTAACCATTCATCAACGGCGGCTTTTTCCCGTTGATTAAGCCGCGAGTCCGTATCCCGAATAATCGTAATTTCCACATCAGAATCATTCAGGGCTAGAAACCGCCAAAATGATCCGGTACAATTTTGAGAGGGGGTTTGCATCGGGATGATTTCTACATGATTCCAAGCTGATAAATGTTCTAACGTTTCTTTGGGAACGGTTTCATCCACATAAAACCGACAAATCCAACCCGGATAAATTTTAAGCGCTAATTCCGCATTTTTAATCGCACCAATATTGTAGATAGGATCATTGCCCCAAAGACTAAAAGAGATGACTTTTTTCTGGGTTTTTGTGGGGCTACCAATAGTTACTAATTTAGCTATATTTCCACTTTTAAACCCTAAAGCCATCGGACATTGAACTTGGGGCAAAATCGCCACATCATAAAGTTCTGTGGCTTCGGTATCCATATCTAGCCACTCGACAATATTTCCGGTTTTTAAGTTAATAATTAAGATGCCACAACGGGCTTCTGCTTGTTTTTGTTGCAGTTTTTCTCCGAGTAATAAACCGGAAAAATGATAATCTCTAGGTTTAGATAAACCCACAACGGCAAAATCACCGACAAAGGCTAACCCCCGTCCATACCCCGGACAAAATGTAACGGGGACAAATTCCCCGTTTTCGATGTATCCAAAATCTCCTGTTCCTGAGTTGAGTAACCACAATTTCCCTTGATACCATCGAGGTGAGTGGGGCATGGATAACCCACTAGCGATGATTTCGTGGGTTTGAATATCAATCACCACTCCTCCATCACCCCTTCGATGTCGCCAACCCGATGCTACATCCGAACGACTGACCGCCGTTACATAGCGGGGAATGCCGTTAACGGCGGCTAACCCGTTAAGGTGACAGCGATCTTCCGGGGCGAGTTTGCTGATAAAATTCGGTTGCCATACAGGAGTAAAGCTGTGTTGAGGATGGAGCGTTGCTAAACAGCTATATTCGGTGTTAGCAAAGATGATGTTACCTTGAGGATCAACTACAAGGTCATGTACGTCTA
Source organism: Planktothrix sp. (assembly GCF_046067725.1). Lineage (NCBI taxonomy): Bacteria > Bacillati > Cyanobacteriota > Cyanophyceae > Oscillatoriales > Microcoleaceae > Planktothrix > Planktothrix sp. Next base: position 491 of record NZ_JBJUDF010000280.1, on the reverse strand, counting down.
AATCTCCGCTAGTGTAGGAAACACGAGGAACATAAAGACGATCATATTTCTCTTTTAAAATCTCCCCATTTTCCAGAACATTTTCAAACCGCCAAATTTGATAGCGGGTGGCAAGGTAAAAGCGTTCTGATGTCGTATACAGTCCCATAGGTCGCTCAAATTCCCAAACCGGGGTGGAAATTTGGCCGTTCGGTTGGACTCCAATCAAACAAAGGCGGTTTGTTTGGTAGGTAGTCAGGGCGAGGCTAACTTGCTGTTGGTGTAGCCATTCGAGAAAATGTCGTGAGAAAGGAACCGTTAGGGTTTTAAGATTGCTCATGGGTTTTTACTTGAGCCAATTCCAAAAAGTTGAATTGACTCAGATGTTGAGTGCCTATTTGACACTCCCACGGGTGAACCGCGTGGGATTCTCCTGTCTAGCCCCGATTGCTCGGTATTCATGGTACCGATGGAGTCTCGGAATTTACACGCCAATCTTCATCAATCTCACC
>NZ_JBJUDF010000279.1:0-26193 GCF_046067725.1 Planktothrix sp. | reverse complement strand
GCTTCTTTTAAATTGTCTTCAGATTGTTGCTGACTCATAACTTTAATCTTCCGTAAAAGAGGGGTTTTAATTAACCTGCTCTAATCTTAATAGAACTCAACAGCCAAAAGCATCAGTAAAATTACGGATTTTTTAGAGTATTAACTTAAGGATACTGAGATTTGATTGCAGTTAGTTTTGTGTTTAAATTAATACATTGCCAGAGTTCTGCTTAAGGATGATTGTAAAAATGGTAAAATGCCACCATGTCTATAATTTAGAGATAACAAAACCCAACTATCAATGACTTCACTACAAGAACCAGCCAAACATCTCAAAGCTAAAGGTATGAAACCAGGAGGTCGTCGCCCTGCGAAAGAACTCTGTAGCGAGTGCGGTCTGTGCGACACCTATTATATTCATTATGTGAAAGAAGCTTGTGCATTTCTCAATCAACAAATTGCTGAATTAGAAGCAGAAGCTCACGGACGTCGCCGCAATTTAGACAACTGGGATGATGTTTATTTTGGGGTGCATCAAGATATGATGCAAGCTAAGAAAAAACAACCCATTGAAGGGGCACAATGGACGGGAATTGTGAGTACCATTGCGATTGAAATGCTGAACCGAGGGTTAGTTGAAGGGGTGGTTTGTGTTCAAAATACCAAAGAAGACCGTTTTCAACCCCAACCTGTAATTGCCAGAACCCCAGAAGAAATTTTAGCCGCCAAAGTTAATAAACCGACATTATCCCCTAATTTATCAATTTTAGAACAAATCCAACAGTCGAATTTGAAGAAACTGTTAGTGATTGGGGTCGGCTGTCAAATTCAAGCGTTGCGGGCAGTTGAGAAAGAATTAGGATTAGAAAAACTTTATGTTTTGGGAACTCCCTGCGTTGATAATGTCACCCGTGCTGGGTTGCAAAAATTCTTAGAAACTACCAGTAAATCGCCAGATACGGTTGTTTATTATGAATTTATGCAGGATTTCCGAGTTCATTTTAAACATGAAGATGGTTCTGTAGAAACCGTTCCCTTTTTTGGATTAAATACCAAAGAATTAAAGGATATTTTCGCTCCTTCTTGTTTAAGTTGTTTTGATTATGTCAATTCTTTGGCAGATTTAGTAGTAGGATATATGGGGGCAACCTTTGGATGGCAATGGATTGTCGTTCGTAATGAAACCGGGCAATTTATGTTAGATTTAGTTCGAGATCAACTCGACACTCAACCTGTTATCGCCCAAGGAAATCGTAAACAAGCCGTGCAACAAAGTATTCCCGCCTATGATAAAGGAGTTACTTTGCCGATGTGGGCTGCGAAATTAATGGGAGTGGTGATTGATAAAATCGGCCCTAGAGGGTTAGAATATGCCCGATTTTCGATTGATTCTCACTTTACTCGCAATTATCTCTATGTTAAGCGAAATCACCCTGAAAAGTTAGACGCTCACGTTCCTGATTTTGCTAAACGAATTATCGAGCAATATCATCTGCCTAATTCCTAATGAGGAAAAACCACGCATAAGTTTGAAAATGCTTATGTGTGGTAGAATACAATTATTGAAATTGACGAGGATACCCATAGATTCTCCAAGTTAATACTTAGCCTAGATTTGGAGTCTTTATTGGGGGTTTTGAGCCAGTTTAACGCCGATGAGGGGGACGGCTAAAATGAGCAACACCAACCAAGGCGCTAAAACTAAACTCACAAACAAACTGACGAGAGCAATTCCCCTTGCAATAACCTGAACGATTTCTTCGTTGGTACTGACACTCAGTAAACCTGCAAAAATGGAAATTGCAAGGGATAACAAAGAAGGTACTAACATCACTACAAACCCTTCATTCGAGGTAAAACAGTGTTGTGCGTTCCTTCGGGAAAATTCCCTACTTCCGTCTTCTCCAAACAGCTAAAATATCACCCGCCTATTCAGTGTTTGGGGGAGATGAACGATGACTATTTATTTTTATTATTAAAAGTATACCACATTTAAGAAAAAAATATAGGGTAAGTTATTGATCGGGTTGCAAAACCCCTCAAACCCTTGTTCTAATGGTAGCTAATCAGGAAAAACGCGGTGAACCTGTATCATAAGTTTGTAGGAATCTCCCGCTACACTGCCCGGTCAACGGGAGAAGATGTCAACGGTTGAGAACAAATCCCTTAATCTGGAAATTCTGATGACAATTTTCCCAACAGTTCAACTACAATCTTTTCAGAACAGGTTTTTTGTCAAGACAAACCCTCATCATACAATGGGAACCCAACCCTTATTTTCACTTCTTCTCGGATTGGTACTTTGGGTAACGGGGGTCGGCACCTCCGGGTCAGCCAAAGCTGAAACCCCAGAAACTGCTCCTGCGACAGTCACCAATCTTTTAAATCAAGTTGATGCTGCTGCGAATCGTCAAGATGTAGACGCTGTGATGGGTTTTTATAGTTCTAATTTTACCAATTCCGATGGATTAGATTATAAAACCCTTAAACAAGTTTTACAAGCGTTTTGGAATCAATACTCTCGTCTTAATTATCGCACACAATTACAATCTTGGCAACAAAACGGAGAAATATTAACCACCACAACTGTTACTGAAATTACAGGAACAAAAACCCTGAATAATCGAGAGTTTAAATTAGTTTCAACCATCACATCTCAGCAAGAAATTCAAGATGGGAAAATTGTCCAACAGGAAATTTTAACGGAAAAGAATAAATTAACATTAGGAAACCAACCGCCAACGGTGGTTTTTCAAGTTCCACAGGAAGTTAAAATGGGTCAGGAATATGCAGTGGATGCGATTGTTCAAGAACCCTTAAACGAAGAAATTCTCATTGGTACAGCCATCACACAACCTGTTAGTCCAAAAGCTTATACAAACGAGGAACTGTTACAGTTAGAATTTTTGCCATCTGGAGGAATTTTTAAAGTCGGTCAAGCTCCTAATGTCTTAGGAGATAATTGGGTTTCTGCTGTTTTGATGCGTCAAGGAGGAGTCACTTTAGTTACACAACGGTTGCGAGTCATTAAATAAGTTTGCTCAAGAATAAAGTCAACCTAAAAATGACTCAATTTAAGATCAGTTAATCGTTAGAGTAGAGAACTCATTAACAGTATTTCTACTCTAATTCCCCCGTCTTTTAAGCTGAAACCATAAGTCCCCCAAAATAATTATTTACACATTGGGTGATTCCCAATTAAGCTATTCCCTGTTCCCCATTCGTAATTCGTAATTCGTAATTCGTAATTCCCAACTCCATAATTTATTTTGCACTTATCACTTATGATTCCTTTATTAGAGGTTAAAAATTTAGCGATTCAGTTTTTGACCCTTGATGGAGTTGTTCATGGGGTGAATCAAATTTCTTATCAGGTGGAACTGGGGGAAACCTTGGGAATTGTTGGGGAGTCGGGGTCAGGAAAAAGTATTAGTGTGTTATCAATTTTAGGCTTAATTCCATCACCCCCAGGAAAAGTTACCCAAGGAGAAATTTTATTTCAAGGTCAAAACTTACTTGAATTCAGTTCTCAACAGTTACAACACATCCGGGGTCGAGAAATTGCCATGATTTTTCAAGACCCGATGACTTCCTTGAACCCGGTTTTAACTATAGGAAAACAACTGACAGAAGCTCTACAAGTTCATCTTAAATTCACGTCAGAACAAGCTAAAAATCGAGCTATTCAACTGTTAACACAGGTGGGAATTCCTAACCCAGAAAAGCGGTTAAAAAACTATCCCCACGAATTTTCTGGGGGAATGCGTCAACGGGTAATGATTGCAATGGCGTTAGCGTGTCAACCTAAATTATTAATCGCAGATGAACCTACAACCGCCTTAGATGTAACGGTACAGGCGCAGGTTGTGGAGTTAATTAAACAATTACGAACGCAAGAAAAAATGTCAGTCATTTGGATTACCCATGATTTAGCATTATTAGCTGGATTAGCGGATCGAATTCTGGTGATGTATGCAGGTAAAATTATGGAACAAGCAACGGTTCATCAACTGTATAAAAATCCTCGCCATCCCTATACTATTGGATTATTAGAAAGTTTACCTCGACTGGATCAAATTCGTCAAGATTCTTTACCAACCATTGAAGGAATTCCGCCGAATTTAATTGATTATCCTTCAGGATGTCCCTTTGCACCTCGATGTCGATTTGCCCTAGAACAATGTTTTCAAGAAAATCCGCCGTTAGAATCGATTGAACCGAATCATCAAGTAGCTTGTTGGGTGAAAACATAGGTTATTTTTAGATAAAAATCATTAGATTGATATCATCTTTAATATTGATAAAAATATGACTCTAACCTCATCCGAAAAACTATCCATTTCTCAAAATCGTACCCCTTTAATTCGGGTCGAAAACTTGCAAAAACATTTTCCAGTAATGCAAGGAATTTTGCTACAACGTCAAGTCGCAACTCTTAAAGCTGTTGATGGCCTAACCTTTAATATTCAACGGGGAGAAACCTTAAGTTTAGTTGGAGAGTCCGGTTGTGGAAAAAGTACAACGGGACGCATGATTTTACAGCTTTCTCGTCCGACGGGAGGAAAAATTTATTTTGAAAATACGGATTTAACTCATTTAACCGAAAAAGAATTGCGTCCTTTTCGCCGAAAAATGCAAATGATTTTTCAAGATCCTTATTCTTCTCTCAATCCTCGGATGACCGTTGGTAAAATCATTAGTGAACCGTTAATTATTCATCAGTTTGGAAATCAAAATATAATCAAAAATCGAGTCAAAGAAATTTTAGAATTAGTAGGATTAAATTCTAATTTAATCAATCGTTATCCCCATGAATTTTCCGGCGGACAACAACAACGCATTGGTATTGCGAGAGCATTAGCGATGAATCCAGATTTTATCGTTTGTGATGAACCGATTGCGGCTTTAGATGTTTCAATTCAAGCCCAAGTGATTAATTTAATGCAGTGTCTCCAGAAAAATCTAGGATTAACTTATTTATTTATTGCCCATGATTTAAGTGTGGTTCGTCATATTTCTGATCAAGTTGCAGTGATGTATTTAGGGAAAATTGTTGAACTTGCAGACCGGATTTCTTTATATGAAAATCCCCTTCATCCCTATACCCAAGCTTTATTATCTGCTGTTCCTATTCCTGATCCTGAATTAGAAGCAAAACGACAACGAATTTTATTAACTGGAGAAGTTCCCAGTCCCATTAACCCGCCAACAGGTTGTCGATTTTGTAGTCGTTGTCCTGAAGTGATGGAACAATGTCGCCTTGAAGAACCCCCTTTGAAAGATATCGGTTCCCATCATTGGGTTGCTTGTCATTTGTATAGCAGCAAACAGGTCGCAGAGCAGTCTAGGGTGTAGGGTTTGAGTGTGTTGACTATTGCGAAATTATGCCGGAGGCTATTGGGCACCGCTCACCCCCAGGCTATCAGGACGCAGGGAGTCATCCTACACCCACCCACTCCTGCTGTCCCTGCTGAACCCAGGGAAGCATCTCCTACTCCCCCCGCCCAGATTAAACCCTGGGAGGGATAGCCAATATTTTTAAGAAATGTTAAACTTCTTAACATATAATTGAGATATGTTAAGAATGTGACTGCAAATCCGAGTTACATTGCTTAACATTAGAAAAAACCAAGGTTACAACACCTGGGCCAACTGTCCGTACTTGAGACCAAAGAAAAGCAAACAAGCCGTGATGTGATTCTTTCGGGCTTCAAGTAGGAGCTTAACGTATTAAACCCAAACCTTGATCGGTTAAAGGTATTCAGCCGGAGATGAGCCATGAAACTTGCTAAAATTTCAGACACAGACTCTGTACGCGCTTATCTACGAGAAATTGGTCGTGTTCCCCTGCTAACCCATGAGCAAGAAATCCACTACGGTAAACAAGTTCAACGCTTGAATGCCGTTCAAGATGAATGGGAAGATTTAGCGACCCGTTTAGGTCGAGCGCCGAGCCCAGCAGAATGGGCACAGGCAGTTGGGCTCTCGGAAGGCGAATTAGAACGAGTGCTAGAACAAGGCCAAAGTGCGAAACGTAAAATGGTGGAAGCCAATTTACGTTTAGTGGTGTCCGTTGCCAAAAAGTACATTAAACGTAATGTAGACTTATTGGATTTAATTCAAGAAGGCACCATTGGGATGCAGCGTGGCGTTGAAAAATTTGATCCTACCAAGGGATATCGCTTTTCAACTTATGCCTATTGGTGGATTCGTCAAGCGATTACCCGTGCGATCGCAGAAAAAGGCCGTACCATTCGTCTGCCGATTCATATTACAGAAAAACTTAATAAAATCAAAAAAGCTCAACGTCAATTGGCTCAAAAGCTAGGGCGTGCCGCCACCATGGGGGAATTAGCGGCGGAACTCGAAATTACACCCCGACAGATCCGAGAATATTTAGAACACGCTCGTCTTCCTTTGTCCCTTGACCTGCGGGTTGGGGATAATCAAGATACCGAGTTAGGGGATCTTTTAGAAGATACGGGTGCTTCTCCTGAAGATTTTGCTTTACAATCTTCCTTACGCACCGATTTAGAAGTGATGATGGCCGATCTCACGGAACAACAGCGTCAAGTGTTATCCCTGCGATTTGGCTTGGAAGATGGGCAAAGTTTAACCTTGGCTAAAATTGGCGATCGCTTAAATATTAGCCGAGAAAGAGTTCGACAAATTGAACGCGAAGCTTTAACAAAACTGCGAAAACGTAAAAAAGATATCGACGACTATATGGCTAGTTAAACCCTGAGTAGAGATGTTGGATAAAAACATCTCTACATCCTGCTAAATTAGAAATGAAAGGATCAGTGTATCTCAAAATGATCTGATTTTAGATGAAGAGACGTTTAAACTCTTGCGTAGGGGAGAGAGAAGTATGAGCGACACATCCAACCGCAATTCTGAATTTTTCCAAGAGGAGGGAGGAGAAATTGGGAACTTGCTCTGGCAATATGTCCAGTCCATGAGTCCTGATACGGTTTCTCAACTGTCTAAACCGAATTCTCCTGAAGTCTTTCAAGTAATGGAACGTAATATTATCGGACTTTTAGGAAATTTACCCTCGGAACATTTTGGCATTACGGTCACAACCAGTCGTGAACATTTAGGTCGGCTCTTAGCTTCAGCGATGATCAGTGGCTATTTTCTCCGCAATGCTGAACAAAGAATGGCTTTTGAACGTTCTATTCAAGTCAGTGAAAAAGCCACTGACGAATAATTGAAAACCCTTGATCATGTCCGATTTACAACTGATAAACCCATTGAAATTGCGGCAGGCTAAACCATGAGTCTGCCGAGTTTTGATGTTTTTTATTTAAGGCGATCGCTTCTAGGTTGGTATGCTCAAAACGGCCGAAATTTACCTTGGCGTGATAGTGCTGATCCCTATCAAATTTGGATTTCTGAAATCATGCTTCAGCAAACCCAAGTTAAAACGGTGATCCCTTATTATCAACGTTGGTTAGAAACTTTTCCGACCGTTACAGACTTAGCACAAGCCGATTTACAAACCGTCTTAAAAGTTTGGCAAGGGTTAGGATATTATGCCAGAGCTAGAAATTTACACGCCTGCGCGCAACAAATTGTGGAACAATATAATGGGGTTTTTCCGAATCAACTCGAAGCGGTTTTAAGTTTACCCGGTATTGGTCGCACCACTGCCGGAGGCATTTTAAGTGCGGCTTATAATCTTCCCATTTCTATTTTAGATGGTAACGTCAAACGAGTTTTAGCTCGACTGATCGCTTTATCCGTCCCCCCAAAAAAAGCTTTAAAATCTCTTTGGGAATGGTCTGATACTGTACTTGATCCTGACCATCCCCGTGAGTTTAATCAAGCTATTATGGACTTAGGAGCAATGGTATGTACACCCAAAGCACCTAACTGTTCGGAATGTCCTTGGCAACTTTATTGTCAAGCTTATTTATCCAATCTTCAATCTCAAATTCCTATGGGTGAAACTGCTGCTCCTTTACCGCATAAAATTATCGGTGTTGCTGTCATTTGGAATGAACAGAAACAAATTTTAATTGATAAACGACCCGCTAAAGGGTTATTAGGAGGACTCTGGGAATTTCCAGGGGGAAAAGTAGAACGAGGAGAAACGTTAGAAGAATGTATTAAACGAGAAATTCAAGAAGAATTAGCAATTGAAATAGAAGTTCAAGAGCATTTAATTACTATTGATCACGCTTATACCCATTTTAAAGTCACGTTAAATGTTTATCACTGTCGTTATCTCAGTGGAGAACCCCAGCCTTTAGAATGTGATGAAATTCGCTGGGTCACTTTAGATGAAATTGAACAATTTCCCTTTCCTAAAGCCAATGAAAAAATTATTACCGCTTTGAAGAACAATTCCTAATTCATTAATAATAGGATGATTACCCCTATGAATTCTAAAGAGCAACTGATTCAAGAACTCGAAAATCTTCCTGATCAACTCATCGTTCAAGTCTTAGATTACATTGCTTTTATTAAGCATCGTCATTGTTTACAATTAGAGAAGCCATCAAACTTGAGAGCAAGTTTACACGAAAACTGGTGGGATCATTGATCTCGATTGATACCTGATTTTCTCGATGATCGAGAACAGCCTAACCTTCCTCAGCGAGAGGATATTTTTCTATGAAATATCTGCTTGATCCGAATCTTGGTATCTATTTAATGATAAACGGGTAACGTAAAGTGAAAACAACTGCCTTTTGTGAAGCTAGAATCAACCCAAATATTACCATAATGGGCGACAATAATTCGTTTACATAATGATAAACCAATCCCATAACCTTCTTGAGCTTCATCTCTGGCTAAACGAAAATGTTCTTGAAAAATGCGATCGCGATTTTCTTCTGGAATTCCTGGCCCACTATCACAAATACTCACCTGCACTTTTTGACTGGTACGATGTAAAACACTAACTTGAAGTGTTCCCCCTCTGGGGGTATATTTAATCGCATTATCTAATAAATTAACAACGACTTGCCGAATTCGTTCTTGATCGGCATACACACAGGGAGTATCATGGGGAATATCCGTTTTTAGATTCAGAGATTTAGATTGAAATTGTGATTCTAACTCCATTAAAATTTGGTTCAGAAAAGCCACTAAATCTAACTGAGTCGGTTGAATTTGTAGGCGAATATTAGGACTGGTGGCGGTTTGTAGAATGTCCGTAATCATCCGATCAATAATCTGAATTTGAGAGCGAGCTTGTTGAATTAAACGAACTTTCAACGCCTCAGTAATTTGATCAGAAGATAAGGTTTCTAAGGCTAAGGACGCAGCCGTTAGAGGACTCCGCAGATCATGAGCTAAAATTTCAATAATCCGATCTTTAAACTGTACTTGTTGCTGCAAGAGTTCAGTTTCTTGTTTGAGACGAAATGTCTCATCACCCAGTTTCATCAGTTCAGCCGCATAGACAACAGAATTCACCGAATTAGTCACAGGATAAGCCGGAGTTACAACAGAAGGCAACTCTTCATCTAACTCTAATAACTCTATTGTTTGTTGTTGCCAACGGGGCCACCAATGTTCCAGTTGAGCCACTAAATTACTTCCGGCAAGAACTTGTCGAGGTTCTGGGTGAATTTTAATCAATGTGGGGGTGGCAATCAGTTTAAAATGTTCAGCCAGATACGGCTGTTCACCGACATCAATAATTTGCAGTTCAAATTCATCTTGAGCATTTAACTCCTCTAAGAAGTGACGAACTTGGCGAATATGCTCTTGAGAGCTAGGACGTTGATCAACAAACAGCAGAAGTTGTAAGGAAACTTCTGAGAAGGGGAATGGTTTTTCGGGAAATGCCTGCATGAAGTAGTTTTGAAGCAGCAGCGGTAAGCTGTTTTCACTGTCTTTAAAGGAGGAAGGATGGTGCATTGGCAACTGCTTTTTATTTTATAGTTTAATTTAATATCTTCTTCAGATTCGATTTTTTTTAAGCCTGGGGAAAGCCGGGACGTTGATGGAGAATGGTAGACTGTTCGGGAAAGTGTTATTTTTGTCCCTCACCCACCTTGAAAGTTTGAGGGAGAAGCTCACCGTTGCAAAAATTTGGGTTGATCCAGAATGTTCCTAAGCTGGCAAAACTGGCAGAAAAATTCAGCATTGAGATGGGTCGTAGGCGTTGCGATCGCGTTCTTTTTCATGGGTTTAGGCTTAACTCTACACCGTTACTTCAGTTTTTACGCCTCTTATGACCAAGGCATTTTTAATCAAGTGTTTTGGAATAGCGCTCAGGGACGGTTGTTTCAAAGTTCCTTATCTTCTGCTTTGTCCACCAATGTTGTTCACCAAGGAGAATTTCCCGATGTTAGCTACCATCGTTTAGGACAGCATTTTACTCCAGCATTGTTACTTTGGTTACCTGTTTATTCGTTGTTTCCCTCCCCTGTGACTTTAACAGTTTTACAGGTTTCGTTAATCACTCTAGCTGGACTGGTGTTATACCTTTTGGGTCGTCAGTATCTGGAACCTCCCTTAGCCGCATTAATCACGGTTAGTTTTTATGCCGCTAATGCCGTTATTGGCCCCACCCTCAGTAATTTCCATGATATCTGTCAAATTCCATTATTTATGTTTAGTTTGTTACTAGCGATGGAAAAACGCTGGTGGCTGCCTTTTTGGATCTTCGCCTTTTTAATCTTAATGGTTCGGGAGGATTCCGGCATTATTTTATTTGGGGTTGGGGTGTATCTAATTTTAAGCAAGCGCTATCCCGTTCAAGGGGTGTTGGTTTGTCTTCTCAGTTTTGGCTATATTTTAGCTTTAACGAATATTATCATGCCCTTGTTTTCGGCGGATATTTCTGAACGGTTTATGATGGAACGGTTTGGTCAATATGCCGATGGCGAGGAAGCTTCAACTTTAGAAATTCTTTGGGGAATTGTCAGTAACCCTGGGCGATTAATTATTGAACTTTTCACACCCTTTTGGGGAACGTTAAAATATTTATTAGGTCAATGGTTACCCTTAGCGTTTATTCCCGCCATTGCTCCCGCGTCTTGGATGATCGCTGGTTTTCCCTTATTAAAACTATTGATGGCGAAGGGACAATCGGTATTATCGATTACCATTCGTTATGCCTTAACGGTCGTTCCAGGGTTATTTTATGGCACAATTCTTTGGTGGGCAAATCGACAACAACGTTTAACCAAACAAGCGGAATTAAATTCTGAAACCCCAGTTAAAGTTTCCCCGCTTTCCCCAAAATTTAAACGCTTTTGGTTATTTTGTATTGGGTTATCTTTGTTTTTTAGCTTCACGTCTAATCCCAATCGTACCCTCTATTTTATTATTCCTGATTCGGTCGAACCTTGGGTTTATGTTCCTCTCACCACTCAATGGTCGCACGTTGCCCAATTTAGACCTTTATTAAGTGAAATTCCCTCCGATGCTAGTGTCGCTACAACGACTTATATTGTGCCTCATTTATCTAGTCGCCGAGAAATTTTACGGTTTCCCTTATATCAGTTAAGAAATGATGCCGGAGAAGTCATTTCAGTTGAATATATTTTAGCCGATTTATGGCAATTACAAAAATATGGTGTTGCCTTTTCCGGTGATCGGGATGCCTTCAAAGAAATTACGCAAAAAATTCAAGAATTAACCGCCAGTCAAGAATATGGAATGATTGATTTTAGAGATGGAGTTATTTTGCTAAAAAAAGGCGTTCGTTCTGAAGCAGAAGTTGTGAAAAACTACACCTCGTTTCTAACTTCTAGCTAGAAGTTTCATCAGTTCATATTTTCAAAATACTAGGATGAAGGATGGGGGTCTTCTCCGCCTTCTCCCAAAATCGGTAAGCGGACAAAAAATGTACTTCCTTCCCCTAATGTACTTTCAGCCCAAATCTGACCGCCATGCTGTTGTACAATGGAGCGACAAATAGCTAGTCCGAGTCCAGTGCCTCCTTTTTGGCGAGAGTCGGAAGCATCTACTTGTTGAAAACGACCAAAAATCGTTTCTAATTTATCGGCGGGAATTCCTCGACCTTGGTCTTGAACCGTAATTAAAACTTCTAAGGAAGACCGCGATAAGGTGGAGGGATGATGCAAAGTGGCATTAAACCAAACGGAACTATTAATGTTAGAAAATCGAATGGCATTACTTAATAAATTGGTTAACATTTGAATAATTCGATCTGGTGCTGCCCATAACTGAACGCCTAAAGGTTTAGTTAATAAATTAACCCTGGCTTTTTCTGCCATTCCCATCATTTCATTATGAGCTTGAACCATTAAATCGGCTAAATTGCAGGATTTTTTATCAAAATTAATTTGTCCGGCTTGCAACCGTTCTAAATCCAGAATATCATTAATTAAACGGACGAGGCGGGTTGTATTATTCACGGCAATTTCCAGCATTCGTTTCCCGCGTTCCGGTTGAGTATCTAATAACCCACTGGTTAATAATCCTAATGCACCATGAATGGAAGTTAAAGGCGTGCGAAGTTCATGACTGACAACGGAGATAAATTCATCTTTCATTTTCTCCATTGCTTGCCGTTCTGTAATATCTTTAAAAGTAACGACCGCCCCGATAATTTCTCCTTGATTGGCGAGGGGAGTGCTAACATATTCAACGGGAAAACAAGTTCCATCCTGTCGCCAAAAAACTTCATTGGTAACGTGACGAACTCGACCATCTTGTAGGGTGGCAAAAATTTGAGAAGTCTTTTGAGTTTCTAAGGATGGATAACAAAAAGAATTGGGCTTTTGTTGAGAAGTTACCCAAGATATTTCTTGAGTAATTTTTTGCCAATCACTCATCAGTAATTCCCGTACCGTATATCCGGTCATCCTAGCGGCTGCGGGATTGATAAAGGTAATTTTTCCCTCTCGATTTAAACCACAAATTCCTTCCCCGGCAGAATCTAAAATTAATTCATTTTGCTGGCGGAGTTGTTCTAAGGTTTTTTCAATTCTTTTTTGATAACTAATATCACGGGAAATTGTAGAAATTCCGATCAGATTACCTTGATTATCTTTAATCGGAGAAATTGTTAAAGAAACATCGATTTCTTGGTGATCTTTACGAATATGAATGGTTTCATAATGATCAATACTTCCTCCTGATTGAATACTTTCTAAGATTTGAGGGACTTCTTTGGCTCGTTCGGGTAAGGTTAATAAACCCAAAGATTTTCCTTGAACTTCCGCCTCACAATATCCATAAATTTGTTCAGCACCTTGATTCCAACTCAAAATTTTGCCGTCTATGGTTTTACCAATAATCGCATCTTCAGAGGATTCTACAATGGCAGCTAATCGTTTATACGCCATTTCTGTTTGTTTACGTTCTGTGATATCTCGTCCTAAAATAACTAATCCTTTACGATCGCCATTAGGATTAAATAAAGGAATTTTAATTACATCAAAAATTTTGCAACTTCCATCGGGTTGTGGAATCATTTCTTCTTGCTGAAAAAGCTGTCTTTTCTGCCAAGCTTCTTCATCGGATTTTTGACAGGTGATTAACGCATCTCGATACAGAGTTTTTCCCTGTACTTGTTCGACTAATTCAGCCAATTCAGTATCGGATTTTCCTTGATACTCTAAGGTATTAAGTTCAAACAGTTGTAATATTGCTTGATTGGCTTCTAACCAACGCCCTGAACCATCTTTAAAACAAACTAAATCCGGCATGGCATTAATTAAAGTTTTCAAGCTTTCTGAGCTTTCTCGCAACGCTTCCTCAACTCTTTTTCGTTCTTGAATTTCTTCCACTAATCGTTGATTAACAGCTTGCAAGGAAGCAATAAATTGAGTTTCAGTTTGGGAGTTACTATTAATCATTTTTATGATAGCAGGGAACAGGGAACAGGGAATAGGGAATAGGGAACAGGCAGGAAAAGAGGGATACAAGTTTAGGTTTTAGCATCAGTTTATGTCCTAACACCCCAGGCGCGACTGCTATAGTTTGAGCCTTTAGGCTAACTGTATTTGTCTTTGTCTTCGCCGTCAGGCGCGGTTGCTATAAATGTTAAATTATTGATTCAATCCTTAATTTAATACTAGCTTAAAACTAACCCGTTAATGTGTGAGAATCTAATAAACGTTTCCTGATGAATCTCGTAAGGTTTGGGTTCGCCTGAGCCGATTTAAAATGCGATTCACCAGCAGAGGGGCTGCGGTTGTTTTTGTTAAATAATCATCGGCACCCACCAGAAACACTTGATGTTTCATGTCTCCATTGGTATGAGAGGTCAGAAAGATAACGGGTAAACTTTTCCAACGGGGATCAGCCCGAACCACTTGGCAGAGTTCAATTCCATCTAAATAAGGCATTTCAATATCTAAAATTAATAAATCTGGGTTAGTTGTTTCCAGACTTTCCCAAAAATGTCGCGGATCTTCAACAAGAAAAGTTTGAATTCCCCAAGGTTCTAATAAAGCTTGAAAGGCTTCTAAAATTTGAGAATCGTCATCAACAATCAGAACTTTAGCATTTAAAGTACAGCTTTGACGAAGAACATCCATGATCACTTTATTGATTTGTTCTGAAGTGACTGGTTTTTGTAAAAACGCTTTCCCACCCGCTTGAGACACTTTAACCCGTTGAGTAAAATTCTTTTGTTCTGTTAATACAATCACCGGAATTGAGGGGGTTTGTTCGGTGAGTTGGGTCACTAATTCATAGGAATGATAATAATCAAAATCTAAAAATACAATCGGGAAATTAGGGGGATTTTGAGAGTTTTTTTTGAGATTGGATAGAACCGATTGTTCTGTTAAAATTTGACTGTCAATTCCTAGATTCAAACTTGCGGTTTGTATACCTTGAGTTAAGGCGTGATCTTGACTCAGAATCCAGACTTGATGACTAGATTTTATCAAAGGAAGATTCGGGTTTTCAGGAGGTAAAGGCGGAGAATGGGGGGCGTTATGTTCAACTTCCTGTCGCAGTTTAAAGACTAATTGTTTAAAGTGGGGAATTTGTTCTGAGGTTAAGGTTGGAGATTCACATAACTGTTCAATTTCTCTGGCTAAAACTGAACCTCGTCCTAAACCAAAGGTTCCTAATGATCCGGCTAGTTTATGGGCTTCTTGTTGGGCTTGTCGTCGCAAATTTTGATCGGGTTTTCCCTGTTGTAAAGAAAGATAAAATTCTTCTAAAATGGTAATGCGATCGCAAATTTTGGTTTGATATCGTTTCCAAATTTGAACAATGGCTTGATTCAATTTAGGTTGATGTTGAAGCGATTTTGCAGTGATCTTTTTCGGTTCGGGTTGTGGAGAAGAAGGTTGTTTGAGGCGATATCCTAACCCATAAACTGTTTCAATTACATTTCCAGGTATACCCGCTATTTTAAGTTTATTCCTTAATCCTTTAATATGTGCCCGCACTGTATTTTCCGTCGGAGTTTCTTCTAAATCCCAAAGTTTCTCAATAATCACATCCAAACTAAAAACCCGTTGATGGTGTTTTAAAAAGAGTTCTAATAATCCATATTCTTTCGGAGTTAAATTCAGGGGTTTTCCTTGATAAGTGACTTCACAGGTATTTAGATTGAGACGGAGTTGTTCCCATTCTAAAAGGGTTGGGGGTGCTTGTTGTCGGCGACGTAATAATGCTCGAATTCTAGCCGATAATTCCTGAAGATCTAAAGGTTTAACAACATAATGATCCGCCCCTGCATCAAACCCTTTAACTTTATCTTCTCGTTGATTGCAAGCGGTTAATAAAAGAATCGGAGTTGTAATATTTTGCGATCGCAATCTTTTACACAAACTAATTCCATCTAACCGAGGTAAATCTACATCTAAAATGATGAGATCATAACTAATTTTTTGAGCTTTTTCCCAGCCCAAAATTCCATCTATTGCCACATCCACAGTGTAGTTTTGGTGAACCAAATTCTCCACCAAAATTTCAACAAGATATTGATCATCTTCTACCAATAAAACACGCATGGAAAGGGCGAAGGTTAGAGAATAAATAATAGATGTTAAACATCATCATCTCAGAGTCAATAAAATCCTATTTTCTAAGGATTGAATCCGGTTCAAAGTTCAGAATTGTTAACTCTGGAACTTTGAACCAAACGTTAGGAAGGCAACCTTTTAAGCAACGGCTATGACTTCGGAAATGTCAGGAATTCTTTCCCGTAAACGCCGTTCAATTCCCATTTTTAAGGTCATAGTGGAACTGGGACAAGACCCACAAGCTCCTTGAAGTCGCAGTTGGACAATCGGCCCATCAATGTCAACAATTTCTACATTTCCGCCATCAGACATCAAGTAAGGACGTAATTCGTCTAAAACAGTCTCTACGTTCTCTTTAGTTAGTTCTAGTGCATTCATGGTTTACCTTGGGTTGATTGTACAAAAATGAGTTTGGAATAATTTAATCCTAGCGTTATTGGTCAGGAATTGAAATGATCAATTGGATTAAACTGTAACAGGTGTCAACAGTTTCACCTGAGAATAGTTAAACTCCGTTGTAATCTGCTTGTCTGTTTCGTGGGAATGAACGACTTGGCGAGTCATAATGTAATAGTTGCCGAATTTTTCAAAGTCATCTTGAAACTGTAATTCTCGAATCATTTCTTGAGTTTGAGGGTTACGGAATATGGCACTATAACGATGGGCAATATAACCTTCTCCGGTGTCTAAACTTTCCTGGGTATGAATCACAAATGCCATTCGACCCATCACCCGACTAACCCTAGAAATTTCATGACCCCGAACCGAATAATTTGATCCCATTGCATCACCTTCAACGAGAATTTCTGTAGCTCCCGTTTCGTCGGTTTCTCCTAAACTAAATTTATTTTTTCCATGAGCTTGTTCAAAAGGCGTGCGTTTGCGATGGGTAATGATATCTCGCAGTTGGGTATAGACACTTTGCTTGACTTCTTCGTCTTCAATTCCAGTGACTTCTACACTTAAGTCGGGGTGAATCTGAATCTGACCTGTGTAGACTTCATCTCCCTGTTTGAGTTCAATATTAGCTTGATAACCGGGAAAATTAGCATCCCAAGTATAACGATGTTCGTAAGCCGTCCGAAACAGATCTAAAGCGTTTTTGGGTTCCGTCATAGAATTGTTAGTGAGGAATAGCACTTTATTCTCTATTATAGAATATTTAGGAGTTGCTGGATTCAGAAAAAACTAAAATGGATGAAAATTTTAAGTTAAACTGAATTTAAACCTTGAAAGTCATTCGTTACGCTTAAAAATGCTCATGTCTCAACGTCCAATTTATCTGGATTGTAACGCTACAACACCGATTGATCCCCAAGTTTTAGACGCAATGCTGCCTTATTTTACCGAACACTTTGGCAACCCAGCCAGTATTAATCATCTTTACGGTTGGGAAGCCGAAGCTGCCATTAAGAAAGCCAGAGAAATAATTGCCCAGGGGATTAACGCCACTCCTGAAGAAATTATTTTTACCAGTGGCGCCACAGAATCCAATAATTTAGCCATTAAAGGAGTTGCTGAAGCTTATTTTAATCAAGGGCGACATCTGATTACGGTTAAAACTGAACATAATGCCGTTCTTGATCCCTGTCATTATTTAGAAACGTTAGGATTTGAAATAACTGATCTTCCCGTAAAACCCGATGGGATCGTGGATTTAGTCCAACTCAAAAACACGCTGCGTCCCGATACTATTTTAGTTTCAATCATGGCAGCCAATAACGAAATTGGGGTGATTCAACCGTTAGCAGAAATTGGAGAATTATGTCATGAGCAAGGAATTTTATTTCATACCGATGCCGCTCAAGCTCTTGGTAAAATCCCCCTGGATGTTCAACAAATGAAGATTGATTTAATGTCTTTAACCGCTCATAAAATTTATGGGCCAAAAGGCATTGGCGCGTTATATGTTCGTCGTCGCAACCCTAGGGTTAAATTAGCTGCTCAACTACACGGTGGCGGACATGAACGAGGACTGCGTTCTGGGACATTAGCCACCCCTCAAATTGTGGGTTTTGCTAAAGCGCTTGAACTAGCTTTATCTCAACAAAAAACGGAAACTCAACGGTTAATTCAATTGCGAAATCTCCTCTGGGATCAATTATCAACGTTAGACGGAATTTATTTAAACGGTCATCCCAGCCAACGGTTAGCGGGGAATTTAAACATCAGTGTCGAAAAGGTGGATGGTCAAGCTTTATTATTAGGATTACAATCGGTCATGGCTGTTTCTTCCGGTTCCGCTTGTACCTCGACAAAAATTGAACCGTCTCACGTTTTAAAAGCATTAGGTCATTCCGATTCTTTAGCCTATGCGTCAATTCGTTTCGGTCTGGGTCGGTTCACCACTGAATCGGAAATTCATGCTGTGGCAGATCATACCGTGAAAACGATTCAATCTTTAAGAAAAATTCGATATCGTTAAACAAATATCTACCCTGAGTTTAATTTAATTTTCGTTTTTCTAACCAAACTAAAACCTCTTCTTCCGAGTTTAAATCATAGGTTTTTCCATTTTTGGGATCATAAATATGCCATTGAATATGACCTAAAGGATTACAACTTTTCCAGACATAAGGTTCTGGTGCTTGGAAAACCTCTGATAATTGAATCGGTTGATTTAAAAACCGCCAAATCGTTAGGAAAAGATCAAATTTTTCTGTTATTTTGGGGTCAGCATAATCAAGCTGAAAACAGGTTTGAAGATGGGAAATTTTTTGTTGATCAGATAAATGTTGACTACAGGAAGTTACTAATTTCCTCCACAGTTTGCTTTGATAGAACGTTGACGTTCCTTTGTCGGTTGAAGGTAATGAAACCGTATCAGGGATGAGTTCTAATTGTTGATAAATTTGCCATTGAGTTTTCATACAACACACTCCATCTCAAAAAGGTTCAGACACCACGCACAGTCCAGAACCCGCTAACTGTGAGTCTCAAGTCTGTTTCCATCGTGCTGAAACTAAACAAAAGGGGATAAATTCCCTAGTTTTCCCCTACTCTTGGGATGAGCAGGATTAGCAGGGACTACCTAAATCAATATTTTTATTTTCTGTATTTATTGTTACAGAAATTTTTAAAGTCCTCAAGGGGCTGTTAAAATTTCTTGATATATTTGTTAACTGTTGACCCTTAGCAAGCGAACCCCTCCCACTCTTGAAAGGATCTCCTGCTCTTAGTTTTCTGGGGGGTCAGCATTGAGAAATTCCCACCTATATTGATTGACTAAATCTAGGAAAAATTTACAATAATTCCTGCCTATAGGAATAGGTAATTAGGTAGATTGATCAATAAAATATTATTGTTAATAAGGATGATTATGATATTAGAAATTAAACCTGTAACCTCCAAGGATTTACCCATCCTCAATCAGTTATATACAGAAATTGATGGAGAATCACCTTTATCTCTCCCCGATGTTGAACAAATTTTTGAGCAAATTCAACAATATCCCAACTATCAGATTTATATAGCATGGCTCAAAGGTGAGGCGGTAGGAACGTTCAGCTTATTATTCATTCCAATGATTTTACATCATAGCAAATCTGCCTTGATTGATGCCGTTGTCGTGACATCGACCTATCGCCATCAAGGAATTGGTAAAGCCATGATGCAGGAAGCGCTTAAACTAAGTCGTCAAGCCGGATGCTATAAAGCCATGCTATCCTCTAATCTGAAACGCACCGTCGCTCATCAATTTTATGAGTCTTTAGGCTTTAAACAACAAGGTTGGAGTTTTAGCTTGGAACTATGACCCAAAAGTTGATATTGTAGGGTAACTTATAAAAAGGCATTAATTCCGAACACACTCAACCCTGAACATGATGAATATTCTGGCTGATTTTCTGTCTAAACCTGTTGAAAAAAATCCCCCTCAAGTTAAAAAAAGCCGTCGAGGAATTCATATTAAATCTCCTCAAGAAATTGAAATTATGCGACAATCTGCAAAAATTGTGGCAACGGTTTTAAAAGAAATTTCAGAACAAGTTAAACCGGGGATGACAACGGCTGATTTAGATGCTTATGCAGAAAAACGGATTCGGGAAATGGGAGCAAAACCCAGTTTTAAAGGTTACCATGGCTTTCCGGGTTCCATTTGTGCTTCGATTAATCATGAAGTCGTTCATGGCATTCCGAACCGTCGTAAATATATTCGTGCTGGAGATGTTTTAAAAGTCGATACCGGAGCTTATTATGAAGGGTTTCACGGGGATTCTTGTATTACAATTGCGGTTGGTGACGTCTCCCCAGAAGCAGCAAAATTAATTCGCGTTGCGGAAGAAACCTTGTATAAAGGAATTGAAAAAGTTAAGGCGGGAGCTTATTTACTGGATTTGGCTGAGGCGATGCAAGATCATGCAGAAGCTCACGGTTATAAAATTGTAGAAGAATTTACAGGTCATGGAGTCGGACAAAATTTGCATGAAGAACCTTCAGTTTTTAACGCTCGAACCTATTCTTTACCCAATGTTAAATTAAAACCTGGAATGACTTTAGCCATTGAACCCATTCTGAACGCAGGTTCTCGATTTACCAAGATTTTATCAGATAAATGGACAGCCGTAACCGTTGATAATTCCTTATCGGCTCAATTTGAACATACGGTTTTAGTCACAGAAACAGGTTATGAAATTTTAACTGATCGCTCAACTATTTAGAACGAGCCGGAGTTGGGAGTCAGATGTTAACGATTAACAAGCATCGCCTTCTCTTCTCCCCCTGTTCCAGATTTCTTACTCTCAACTATGATCAGAATCAAAACAGTTAATTATTCAGACAATTGGATGGAAATTAGAGCCATTCGACATCAAGTTTTTGAACTTGAACAAGGAGTTGCTCCTGAATTAGAATGGGATGGACAGGATGAATTCGCACAACATTTATTAGCTTATTTAGATGATCAACCGATTGGAACCTTACGAATTCGTGATTTAGATGAACAAAATGTTAAAATAGAACGATTAGCGGTTTTGGCTTCCGCAAGAGGAATGGGAATTGGTCAACAATTAATGGAATGTGCCTTAGAAGTGATCGCTCAAACTTCAATTCAAACTGTGATTGTTAATGCTCAAATTTATATTCAAAATCTCTATTTAAAATTAGGCTTTGAACCGATGGGTGAACCGTTTGAAGAAGCCGGAATCCCCCATATTAAAATGGTTAAAACCTTGATTTATTCATAGCTAATGAAATTATATTCCATCCTTAAATGTTTGCTGAAAATAATTTATTTGATAATCCTAATTTCAGGAGGATTAATCTCAAAAAATGGGGACACATCTCTGTGTCAGGGCGAGAAAACCTCGCCCCTACGGTTTCGGTAATTTGTACAAATCATTTTGACTTACTATAATATCAGTACCTAAACATAATTATTGACACATTTCTAATTCTCTGTTCCCAGTCAATCGCAGTTCTCTTTCTTAGTATTCTTTTCGGGACTTCATATAATATACTGACAGTAATAACCGTACTTTCTATGCCGCTTCAATACTGATTTTGCCGACTTTAGGTTCTAAATCCCTCTGTTTTTGCCGGGCAATATTATCAGTAGAATTGCTTAAATTACAGAAAAACACGGAGATTACGGATAAAAAATTTACGCATAAATACTGAGTTTTTTTTGAGATGAATCTGATAAGATAAAAATAAATAAATTCAACTCATCTGTTGAATTTTGTTCCATTATATTGTCAACAATAATCCCCAATAGGGTATAAAAGTCAATGTTAAGACAATCTGACGTTGCCAGAATTTTAGGAGTTTCCCATCAGCGAGTTTCTCAATTGAGATTGAGACATCGCATTGAATTTGCTTGGGATGAAAACTTATCAACCTGGGTAACAACTCCAGAAGAAGTTCAACATTTTTTGGAGTGTCGAGCCAAGCGTTCTGCTGAAATGTATAATCGGGAATCTTCCAAATCCCATAGGGTTTAAACTCAAGTTGGGCAGGAAATTTTAAGCTGTATTTTTTCTAAACTTCCTGCCTCAATGTTGCTACCATTCATTTTAGATTATACACTAGAACATTGCACTTCTAAAAGTAAATTTGAATGAGGTCTTAACTCTTGTTTTAAAGGCAATTCAATCACAAATTCTGTGCCTTTTTCTAGTATTGAGTGATTTAAAGTTTCCTAACATTCTGTTGAGATTGATTTTAATAAATCTCCCTAAAAATAGGGAGATTTAGACGCTAAATTGCCTGTTTTTGTGGAAATTTGGGGAAATCTTCTAACTCATTACCCAGTTCACTAACAGTCTGACTCCATAACCCGTTGCTCCGGCGCTATGATAACCGTTGTCTTTATCTGTCCAAACCGGGCCAGCCACATCTAAATGAGCCCAGGGGGTTTTTTCCACAAATTGTTTCAGGAATAAAGCGGCTGTAATTGAACCGCCAGCCCTTGGCCCGGTATTTTTCATGTCGGCGTGCATGGCTTTTAACCCTTCAAAATATTTCTCTTCTAAGGGCATTCGCCAAAGTTTTTCGCCGGATGTTTTGGCGGCGGTTTCTAACTCTTGAGCTAAGGTATCATCAGGGCTCCATAACCCGGCAATATCATCGCCTAATGCAATAATACAAGCCCCTGTTAAGGTGGCTAAATCAATCATGGCATCTACCCCTAATTTGTCTGCAAAAACCAGGGCATCTGCTAAGGTTAATCGTCCTTCGGCATCGGTATTATTGACTTCAATAGTTTTACCATTAGAAGCTTTGAGAAAATCCCCTGGGTGCATGGCGTGACCACTAATCATATTTTCGGTCACGGCACTAATAAAATGCACTTCCACATCGGGTTTTAATTGACCAATCACTTTAGCAGCCCCAAAGGTGGCTGCTGCCCCTCCCATATCCATTTTCATCATTTCAATACCGCTACCACTGGTTTTCAGATTTAACCCGCCAGAATCAAAGGTTAATCCTTTGCCAATAATGGCTAATTTGCGGCGAGGCGTTCCTTGGGGACGGTAGATTAAATGAATAAATTTGGGGGGTAAATCCGAAGCTTGAGCAACGCCTAAAAAAGCTCCCATTCCTAATTTTTCACAATCTTCTTTTTCCAGAATATTGAGTTCAAATCCGTAGGTTGTGGCGAGATCTTTTGCCATATCTGCCATCGTAATTGGGTTGATTTCGTTAGCCGGAGCAGCGACTAATTCCCGTGCTAAAATAACACCCGAACAGATATTTTGAGCGCGAGTAATCGCAGATTCAGTTCCTGCTAATCCTAATAATTCAATCTGTGTAATCCCGTGACCTTTTTCATCAGGTTCTGACTTAAATCGAGTATCTTGATAAAGAGCTAATTCTACCCCTTCTGTTATCGCTTGGGCGGTGGCTTCTGCTGTTTCAAAAATCGGTAAGCTCACCCCAACCGTTTTGGCTTTTAAGGATTTTGCGGTTTTGGCAATACTAGCAGCCGCCCGTCGTAAAGTGTCTAATTGTAATTTGTCCCTTTGACCTAAACCGACTAAAATCACTTTCCGAATCAGGCTATTTCCCCCAACACGAGTGGAAATATTACTATCGGTTTTTGCCTTAAATTCAGTCTCCTCCATTAATTCTTTTAAGGTTCCTGCCAACTTCTCGTCTAAGGTGGCAAAGTCTCCTGTTAATTCAACTTGATCATCAAATAAACCTAGAGCGAGGACATCTCCTGACCAGTCTAAGGGGGATGTGTTCGTTGCTTTAAATTCCATTGTTGTTTTCGTCTCAGTTACTCTAAAAAATATAAACCGTTTTCGGGTTCAGGGGGGAAGAAAAGCGTAAAGGTAAACCAGATTTTTGGTATTTTCTTGAAAAAGTATGATTCCTGATGGTTAAATCTGATTTATTGTTTCCAGGTTTCTTGCCAGATTTTTCCTCCCACTTCCACACCACACAGGTCGCTAGTCGCTTCCAAAATTATACGATTTTTAGCTTTTAATTGCAAGTGAATTTGTCCGTGCATGGTATCTCGACAGCGAAAAATTAAGCCGTGTTGGGTGGGTGTTCTTAATAACGTTCCGGGGTGTTCTGTTGTGGCAGTTAATGACACTTCATACTGTTCATTTTTAGCGTTTATCACCCATTTTCCCCAAGGTTCAATTTGCCAATGTACCTCGGAATTCCAAGGCACAAATTCATAAAATTTGCCTTGATAATGAATACCAATTAAAGCAACCGATTCAGACCATCCTAAGACCTGTCGAATTCCTCCACCCGCAGTTAAAGCTAAATCGGGTTCGTGATCAAAACTATTACAATTGACCCAAAACCATTGTTTCGGAAAACTCCCTCCCCAATTTTTTTCACTGTAAGCTGGGGCATTTTCAAACTCATAAATTCTCCCATTCCAATTAATCCATCCGGTGGCTAAACCATGAGCCATTAAAATCTGCCATCCCGGTTCAAAGATGGGTAAAAAAGATAACCATCCGCCTGTTGATTGTTGGGGTTGATTAGCATTTCCCCAGCCATAAATCGGTTGAATTTGATATTGCCAATGACAAAAATGATCCGTTGCGGGAACAGATAATTTTCCTTGATGAAAGGTGGCAGTTCCTTGATAGCCTTGGTGAATATAACGCTCAAAGATTTCAGGTTCTAAATATCCAGGGGCGGCGGTTAAATCAGTTTTTCCCCAATGTCCTAATGCTAATTGATCGGAAGTTGCCCAAAATTTTTTAACATCGGGAAAGGTTCGACATAAATATTGATCATCGGGCCCTAAAATTTGCGCACCTCCCCCACTGTGGGGTTGATTTCCTATCGGATCTTCGATAGAATACATAAAGGCAAAGGTTTGTTTTTCTTGGGGTAAGGTCACTCGATAATACCACCCTTCAAAAAAACGGCGATTGCTTCCATCCCAATGATATCCACTATGGGGCGTTTGTAAAGAATTCAATTGACGAGTTACATTAAACATCAATAATCCTACACCAATAAATGATCAAAACCTATTTAAAATTATAGAGTAGGGAACAGGGAACAGGGAGTTTATGAATGATATTCCAGCTTGGCGTTTATCTTTAACAAGTGCGTTAGAACGAAATCGCCATTTAGTTTATTCCCGTTATTTTCAATTAGCAACGGTTGGTTTAAACGGTCGTCCGGCGAATAGAACGGTTGTATTTCGAGGTTTTTTACCAGAAACCAATCAACTGCAAATTATTACGGATAGTCGCAGTCAAAAAGTTAATCAAATTCAGCATCATTCTTCGGGGGAAGTTTGTTGGTATTTCCCAGAAACCCGTGAACAATTTCGTCTATTCGGTCAATTAAAATTGATTTCCGATAGCCATCCTGATTTAACGTTAACTACTGCTAGAACAACCCTTTGGCAATTCTTATCAAACGCAGCAAAACAACAATTTTACTGGCCAAACTGTCGCCAACCGCGTTCAGAATCTACCGCTTTTAACCCCCTAGCCATCATTCCCCTTGAACCTCCCTCTAATTTTATTTTATTATTACTTGAACCCCAGGAAGTTGATCATTTAAACCTCCAAGGAGAACCGCAAAACCGAACCCTTTATTATTATAATTCTGAACAAGGTTGGTTAACGGAAATGGTTAATCCTTAACAGCAAGTCTAAATCATTTGTGATAACTGTAGGGGTTGGGTTTCCCAACCCTCTTGGTGTCTGGGGTGGAAGTGTCAAAACCTAATTTGAACTCAATTCGGTCTTAATAATTTAACATTCGGCGCCGCCGCACCATAATTGACTCGACAACCTAAATTAAATAAACTGGCACTACATTCTAAGGGCACAACTTGTTCACCTAATAACGCACTACAGCTAACATAATTATCATTATTCGTATCTTTCAAAACACATTCAATCGGTTTCGCGCCTGAACTTTTTGTCCACATTTTCATACCCAATTCTGCAACCCAATGTTGATAAAAGAAAGCGAAAATTCCCACACTTAAAAGGAAAATTGCTAATAAGGTAATTCTGACTGTCCAACTACTTAGGAGATGTCCCAAAAACCCCTTTACACTATCGATGATTGATGTAGTCATCGGGGTTGCTGTATCTACAGGTTGATTCTCGGTCATCGCATCCTTCCTCTAAAATAATAGCGGCTGAGGTTAAACCTTGTTTAAGTTTAACCCTCAAGGTCTTACTTTCGTATTTTAACTGACTTTATCGAAATTCAAACTAGATTTACACCAATCGATAGAGAACTGTTGATGAACACCCGTTGAAAACCTCTGGCTACTCTGCTTTAATTTTAGCTAATAATTGATAAAAAGGTTGCCAATTATCCTCAACAGTAATGGGTTCCCAAATCCC
>NZ_JBJUDF010000278.1:0-8529 GCF_046067725.1 Planktothrix sp. | reverse complement strand
GACTCGACTATCACGACTTTTTTGTTTCTTGATGTTAACATAAATTACTAGAATATTCACGGGGAATAAATTCCCCTGAGTCGTGTTTCCTCTGTTGTCTGAAGACACGCTCGTTTCCACACTCCCATCCTGTTTTTATGAACGTTTCAGATCAACTCATGAGCCCACACTTGCTGTGACCGATCTCCAAAAGCCTGAACCCTTTTGTAAAATTTAATCTGATTACGCTTTCCTGATCTCTAGGATGATGAATTACGGGTTAACTGGAGATTGTTGATAAAATAAGTCTGACAATTGTGGTTTTTCCAGGAGAACTTTCAATTTCTAATTTTCCTTATAAAAAATTGTAAAAATTTAATAAAAATAGCACTCAAATAAATACAAATGCCAATGAAAAATGCCAAATGTAACCGCACGGATCAAAAATGATTTCGCCACCGTTCATCAGAAAAATGGTTGAGTGTTCTATTATATTCAGGAACAACATTTACAGATTTTAAATACTTAAAAATATCTTGAACAATCTCTCCTATATTGTCCATCATCATATCCAAAAAAAGAGGCCCTGTAAAATACAGAACCTCTTTGGGTTGAATTGAGATATTACCAGTTAGGATTAATAAACAGCACCCTGAGAACTTGTAACATCAATCGGTTTCATTAAATAGAGTTTGAGCAACTGTAACCCACTCGACAGATAGTAAGGCAGTTTTTGGAAGAATTGAACGAACTTAGGACTACCAGAATTAGCAATTGCCGTTAACTGTTCGTTATTCTTAACGCAGATATCCAATCGTTGATAGAACTCAGGATTATTTACATCCAACATCACCGGGAACACACGACCTGCGGTTTCGTTAGTTTTCTCAATCACGTGAATATCATAATCCCGTGCATTTAAACCAATGGCTGCATAAAAATCAGCCCGTTGTAAATCGTTTAAATACATGGTAGCAAACACGGATAACAGGAAGAAACGACACCAGAGTTTCGCTTTCCAATCATTCAACATTTGGGGTTGAGATTGCATCACCGCATCAAAGAAATCGCCGTGACGGTTCTCATCCTGACACCAATTTTCAAAGAAGCGGAAAATCGGATAAATGCGGTTTTCAGGATGGGCTTCTAAATGACGATAGATGGTGATATAGCGCCAGTAACCAATTTTTTCAGATAAATAGGTGGCGTAAAAGATAAATTTAGGTTTAAAGAAAGTATACTGACGGCTTTTGGTCAGAAATCCTAAATCTAAGGAAAGATTGAAATCGGACATCGCTTTATTGAGGAAACCCGCATGACGAGCTTCATCCCGCGACATCAATTGAAAACACTCCGCTAAAACAGGGCTTTTATCCTTGAGACGACGGCTGAGTTCTTTATAGAGCAGGAAACCTGAAAATTCAGCAGTACAGGAACGCTCCAGAAATTCAATGAATAAACGACGAGTTTCGCCATCAATATGATCCCAGGATTGCTCAAACTCTTTATCCCGAACAAAGTGATTGCGGTTGTAGTCTACCCGAAACTCTTCCAGAATGGCTAAGAGTTCCTCTTCATTGACGGAAATGTCCATTTTCTCCATTTCCTCAAAATCCGTTGTGTAGAAACGGGGAGTGAGGATGGTTTCTTTCGCTGGGACTTTCACCCCAGGTCTGATTTCGTCAAAAGCAGGTTTTTTCAGGGAATCTACCATGTCTGTTGGATCTCTATTTTTATCGGGGCTATGTTTTAAAGTCAGGAGTTCACGGGACATTGCGCCCGTCACCCCGCTTCAGGCTATGCTTATTTATGAATCAGCTTAAAATTGCCATGAAATATAGTCTACCAACGTCTACACCCAAAGGGGACAGGATTTGCGTTAAGAATTGCAACAAAAATTTAAAATCTGCTGATTTTTGATGATTAACCCTTCTGACCCAGAGCAAGAGACAGGATTTTGAGTTCAGTTTTTGTTAAGATAGGATCACCCTCAAAAAAATAACTTTAGTCCAAAATCCCTTGAATTTTAATTAAAGATAATTAGAGAAAGGAAGTGCTATCAATGTTTCAGGTGGGTGAAGTTTCCCGTCGTTTAGAACTGAATCCCCAAACCTTGTATTTTTATGAGCGCATCGGATTAATTCCTCCTCCTCAGCGCACGGTTTCAGGTTATCGACTTTATAGTGAGCAAGATATCAATCGGATTGCTTTTATTACTCGTGTTAAATCTTTGGGGTTAAGTCTTGATGAGATTAAGGATATTTTAGCGTTAAAAGATGGGAAAGAACTGACTTGTCAAGCGGTTTATTACCGACTCAACCAGAAAGTTCAAGACATTCAAGATCATATTCAAAAATTGCAGACCTTACACGATGAGCTATTACCTTTATTAGAACAATGTCACAACAATTTTGACCATCCTGATCCGACTCATCAATGTATTGTTCTCGATAACGATTGAAATTATTGCTAACACCTCTTGACCTTATACCTAAGTATAAGGATTATTCTAGGACTTAACATCTTAGAGCAGAGGAGTTAAGTCATGAATCTGATTAAAATTGAAGTCTTAGGAACAGGTTGTAAAAAATGTCAGCAGTTAGAAGCGAATGCAAAAGAAGCGATCGCTGCTTTAAATCTGGAAGCAGAAGTTCTACACATGACTGACCCTATCGAAATCGCCAAACGGGGAGTCCTGTCTACCCCTGCATTAGCCATTAATGGCAAAATCGTGAGTAAAGGAAAACTCATCACTTCCGCAGAAATTGAATCCCTGTTGTCAGTTTAAAAATAGCAGGAGAAATCATGTTTGATCCCTTTTATCCCTTTGACGAGTTGGCGACCCAGATTGTAACTCATGGGTTAGGTTTATCGATCAAATCTCATCTGGGAGCCAGCTTGCATTTCTTCCTCTATGATGTTCCTAAAATCTTAACTTTGCTGATGATTATCAGCTTTATTATTGGAACATTTCAGAGCTTTTTAGAACCGGATAAAGTTCGGAAAATTTTAGAAGGAAAGCGCACATTTGCTGGGAATATACTTGCTGCGACTGTTGGCATCATTACCCCTTTTTGTTCTTGTTCTGCGGTTCCTTTATTTATTGGATTTCTGGAGGCGGGTGTTCCTTTAGGCGTCACATTCTCCTATCTAATTTCCGCACCGATGGTTAATGAAGTTGCCGTCGTGTTGCTGTGGGGATTATTTGGGTTAAAAATAACACTATTGTATATCGGTTTTGGTGTGGGATTAGCGATCGCTACCGGATATCTTATTGGACAACTCAAACTTGAAAAATGGGTTGAGTCCTTTGTTTGGGAACTCCAAAAATCTCAACAAGAATTATCGTCAGAAGATAACATTGAGTTAGAATCTTTAACCTGGAAACAACGTTTTCAACAGGGATGGTTTCAATCCAGTCATATTGTCCAATCCGTTTGGCTATATGTTGTGATTGGAATTGCAATTGGTGCGGTTATTCATGGTTATGTTCCCACCACTTTAATCACGCAAATAGCAGGGGTTGATAATCCCTTGGGGGTTCCCATTGCTGTGATTTTAGGTGTACCCCTTTATGCCAATATTGCGGGTGTAATGCCCATTACCGAAGTGTTGGTGAATAAAGGAATGCCTCTCGGAACTGTATTAGCATTTACAATGGCTGTGACCGGACTTTCCTTACCTGAAATCGTGATTCTGAGAAAGGTTCTTCGTCCTCCGCTTTTAGCTGTATTTATTAGTTTGATCACCTTGGGAATTATCAGTATCGGTTATTTATTTAATGCTGTATTGAGTTAACGGCAACGGTATTGCAGCAAAAATCCTCAAAAACTTTTTTCCTGTCTTCTCCTATTCTCCTACACCCCGAACATAAAAATATGTCATCCTAAAATAGAAAGGTAGGCTTTTGGGGATGTTCAACCCCAGATGACTAAAACTGGGCGAAATAGTTTCGGGAACCAAGTCTATGAATAAAGTTGGGATGAGCTATTTGTTGTGGGCAGCTTGCTTAATTAGCCCGTTTCACGGATTGCACCGTTTTTATAATGGTAAAATCGGGACAGGTTTATTATGGTTGTGTACCTTTGGTTTATTCGGATTTGGGCAATTTTTAGATTTATTTCTGATTCCGGGTATGGTAGAGGAACACAATAATAAGCTTCGGGAAAAATTAGGAATGTCTTCGCAAGGATTTCCCCTTTATTCCCATCAGAATCAAGTTACTCTAACGGTTTCCAAAACTAACTCAGAATCTTTACAAGTTCAATTATTAAAAGCTGCCGCCAGTCGCGGAGGTAAACTTTCAGTAACTCAGGGAGTGATGGCAACGGGAGCGAGTTTTGAACAGGTTGAGAACGTCCTGAATCAAATGTTAAAAAGTGGCTATGTTGGGATTGATAATGATCCGAAAACCGGAGTAGTCATTTATGATTTTTATGAACTTTCCTAGATTTTTTTGTTAGATTAATTTATTGTATCTTAAAGTTTGAGGAAAATCAACGATGTTCTTAGTTACAGGTGCAACGGGAGATTTAGGTCGTTCGATTGTTCAACAATTATGTGATCAGGAAATTCCAGTGCGAGCGTTTGCCCGTTTAACTTCTCGCTATACTCAATTAGAGAACCGAGGGGCTCAAATTTTTATTGGAGATTTAACGGAAAAGCGAGATATTGAAAAAGCCTGTCAAGATGTTAAATATATTATTAGTACCCATAGTAACCCTAATGATTCATTAGGAGTTGATTATCGGTCTAATATTGATTTAATTGATGTTGCTAAAGCGAATAATATTCAGCATTTTGTCTTTATTTCTGTGTTGGGAACCGACCGAGGCTATGAAGATTCCCCAATTTTTAAAGCCAAACGAGAAGTTGAGAAATATTTAGAATCCAGTGGGTTAAATTATACCATTTTAAGACCTTCAGCCTTAGCGTCTAGTTTATTACCCTTAGCAGAACGCTTTAAAAAAACGGGGATTTATTTATTAATTGGGGATGCTAAAAATCGGACTTCTGTTGTTAGTAACGATGATGTGGCTCGAATTGCCATTGATTCAGTTTTTATCGAAGCAGCAAACCAGAAAATTATTCCTGTAGGGGGGCCAGAAATTCTCGCCAGACAAGATATTTATCAAATTTTTAGCCGCGTTTTTAATCGAGAACCCATTGTAATTAATCCGCCTTTATTTTTATTTGATGGACTGCGGGGAGGTTTAGGATTAATCAATGCTGATTTATATCAAAAATTAGGAACATTACGAGTTTTATTAGGTAATGAATTCTTCTGCACGGCGGAGGAAATTCAGAACTTAGAGCAACTGTTTTCGATCAAAATGGAAAGTTTAGAAAGTTATATTCGTCGGTATTTAGGCAGTTAATAATTTTCTCAATGAACAATCCTGCCATCGGATCTGTTAAGTTGGATAAGGCACTGTCAAGGTAAAATAGCTCAATTCCCCTTGTTTACATGATCCCCTGGATCACAACAGTGCGTTATTCTCCGAATAGGTAACGGATGTCAGCAACATTCATCCATCAATTTAATAGCGGTTTTACGCTATTTCTCAGCTTACTGGTCGAAGCCATCCCCTTTTTACTCTTGGGGGTGTTATTTTCCAGTTTGCTGTTGTGGTTCGTCGATGAACAGAAACTCTTATCCTATATTCCTCCCCATCCCCTTCTAGGGGCATTTGTGGGAAGTTTAGTCGGGTTTCTGTTTCCCGTGTGCGAATGTGGGAACGTTCCTGTACCCGTCGGTTACTCTTGCAAGGGGTTCCTTCATCGGTGGCCATTGGTTTTTTATTCGCCGCCCCCACCATTAACCCCATTGTCATCTGGTCAACTTGGACAGCGTTTCGAGATCAGCCAGAAATCGTGATTTTACGGGTTTTATTTTCCTTAACCATCGCCACCATTTTAGGCTGGGTTTTTAGTGTCCAGAAGGACTTAAGACCCGTTGTTCAACCCGCCATCGCCCGTGCGTTACCCATCGTTGACCCTCCTCAACCCTCTGACTCTGAGGTTCAAGGTGCTTCCTTGCTTCAGTCAGGAACCTATTTTTTAGGGGAGTCCGAAGAACCTCTGCGCCTAGAGTCCCTTCCGGCTTGGAAAACTCAAAAACTTCTGAAAAAACCTGCCAAAAAAGCACCTCTCGCTGTTAAACCTGTCCGTGCACCTTGGAAAACAATATTTTTTACTCCCACAAAAGAACGTTGGGGTTCTATGTTAGAAAATATGGTGCAGGAATTTCGAGAATTAGGAGGAGTTTTAGTTTTAGGAAGTTTTATTGCTGCACTCATTCAAGTGGCGGTTCCCCGTGAATTTATTCTGAATTTAGGTCAAAGTCCGGTGACATCAATTTTAGCGATGTTATTGTTAGCCGGAGTTGTATCTATTTGTTCAACGGTTGATTCATTTTTTGCCCTTTCTTTTTCCTCTGCATTTACCAGTGGTGCTCTGTTAGCTTTTTTAGTGTTTGGGCCGATGATTGATATTAAAACCGTCGGTTTAATGTTATCGGTTTTTAAAGCCAGGGCGGTTTTTTATCTCGTTATTCTGGCTTTTCAGTTAACCTTCTTATTAACCCTAGCGGTTAACTTGAATTTCAGTTAATTTAGCTTGGGAGTTATCCCCATCATGACGCATCTGACGCAAAAAATCACCCGTTTATATCAGCAGTTTTCCTCTCAATTAGACAACCCTTGGTTAGATGTTGTCGCCCTATTCCTCTGGGCAATTGTATTATTAAAATATTGGATAACTGGAAAACTCTATATTCTCATTCATCCCAATTATTTTGGATTAACCATTGCTGCGGGTGTGACGTTATTCGTGTTAGGGGGATTAAAAGCTAAACAAATGATTCAAGAAACTTCATCCCCAACGGTACAACATATCACCTTATTTCCTAAAGGGTGGAGTAGTGTCTTATTAATCTTTACAGCTTGTTTGGGATTATTGATCACGCCCCAGATGTTCGGTGCTCAAACGGCATTACAACGCGGGTTAACAGAATCTTTACCCGTGACTCGTGCCCAACCCCAGGAATTTAGAACCGCTATTAAACCGGAAAATCGTTCCTTAATTGAATGGGTAAGATTATTGAATGTTAATCCTGAACCCGATGCTTATAAAGGTCAAAAAGCTAAAGTTACCGGGTTTGTGATTTATCCTCCCGACTTACCTCAAAATTATATTTGGTTAGGACGATTTATTCTGACCTGTTGTGCGGCGGATGCTTATCCGATAGGACTTCCCGTTTTACTTCCTGAAGGCAAATCTCGACAATTATATGCTCAAGATAGTTGGTTAGAGGTAGAAGGAGAAATGTATACAGAAACTTTCAATAATCAACGCAAATTAACCATTAAAGCTCAAAATATTAAAGCCATTCTTCCTCCCAAAAATCCTTATGATTACTAAATCCGTTATCAGTTGTCAGTTAAGAGTTAATCATTAAGAGTGGGTAGCTAAAAAATAAAAACCGATTTCTGTTCCCTGTTCCCTGTTCCCCGTTCCCTGCTATATGAATAGTTTGACAAGCAAGTTCAAAAATTTAAAATGGGTTCAGCCGTTAGATCAAGCGGCATTAATCTTAATAATTGTTTTAACCGTTTTGATTGGGATTGTTTTATTAACTGGCGATCGCACCACCCCGAAAGTTAAAGAATTTACTTGGCAAAATAAACAAATTGGGGCGGAAGATATGGGATTTATAATGGTTTTTAATCGACCCATGAATCGAGAAAGCGTTGAGAAGAATTTGCAAATTGATCCGCCTCTTTCGGGTAAAATGAGTTGGGCGGGACGACGTATGGCCTATACTTTATCCGAACCCGTTCCCTATGGAACACCCTTTAGCGTCCAGTTAAAAGGGGCTAGGGATCATTTATATGGAGAAAAGCAAGGAACATTAATTGAACCCTTTACAGGATTTTTTCGCAGTCGAGATCGGGCGTTTGTTTATATTGGAGTTCAGGGAAACGAAGAAGGACGATTAATATTAGTTAATCTCAGTCAAAAAGAACCTAAACCGATTCCATTAACACCTGAAGATTTAGTGGTTTTAGATTTTGAACCGTATCCGAAAGGTGATAGAATTCTGTTTTCAGCGATTACTAAAAGTGGACAAAAACAAGGATTAATTGAACCCGAATTATATCAGGTTACAACGGGAATTAATCCTCAATCTCCCGAAGATAATTCTAAACCCGCCCAACCTCCAGGGGAAATTGAAAAACTTTTAGATAACAAATATTATCGGAATTTAAAATTAGATTTATCTCCTGATGGCAATATCATTGTTATCCAACGGGTGAGTAAAACTAATCCTAATGATGCGAGTCCTTGGTTTATTGAAAAAGGGAAATCTCCTAAACCTTTAAATGCTCAGGGTGGAGACTTTTTAATTGCACCTGATAGTCAATCTGTTGTAATTGCTCAAGGGCCAGATTTAACAACAATTTTACCCTTAAAACCCGATGCTAAACCGTTAGAATTTTTACCCAAATTCGGTCAAGTTTTGGGTTTTGCACGCAATGGAAGTGCCGC
>NZ_JBJUDF010000277.1:0-26604 GCF_046067725.1 Planktothrix sp. | reverse complement strand
AATCTATGGGATTTTGAAGTTGTGATCTCCTATTAATTGGTATCCGATTTTAGGGCTTCTTGTCTCGTGTCTTGAGTCTTAAATAAATTAGGTTGGACTTTTTGAGCTTTTTCCCCTAAAAAGTAACCAATTTTATTTTGTACTGGATCATAGACAATGGATAAACACCAAGGATGGGGGAAAAAAGAGCGTTGAGTCCGCATATCTGTTCCCGACATAAAGACACCAATATCAGGGTGAGAATGATACCAGCCAATAATATTTGCTTCTGGATGAGTTGCTTTAGCGTGGTTCATAATTCCGACCCAAGAATCTGGTGTAAATTCTAAAGATGCTCCAGTTCCAATGGTTGCGGGTGCAGGTACAGCGGCTGTTACTTCCACATAAATCCCAAACGTAGGATCAGTGTAAGCATTACCAAATAAAATTCCTCCTTGTTCAACCCTTAAGTTACTTTGTAAATGCTCTATTAAATTTTTTAGAGCATCTTCTAAGATATAAACTTTAGGGTATTGTGGAGTAATATTGCGTTCTCGTATAAATTCTTGAATTGGCTTTTCTGTTGGTTTAAAAACATCCTCAGATTCTACCCATTCAATCATTGATTGAGATTTAATCACCTCCTGTTTTTCTACACTATATTCATCTGGAATTGATTCATCCTGATCAAGTGCTTCTGGCATTAAATTTTCTTGTGCTGGAGGCAAAACCAAGGGTTCTGAATCATTTTTTTCTGCCATCATAGCTTTTACAGAAGCCAATATTTTCTCTAGTTTTTCAAGGAAATTTGTAATCCAATTCATACATCATTCCAAACGATTTGAGCTTGTGGCTTTTTAGCACTTTTGAAGGTTTTATTATCCACCGGATAACGGTTAGGGTTACGATTAGCCCAGTCTTTGGCATCACGATTAGCAGGACTATTCAAATTTAGAACGTCCTTAGAATACTGGATAATTTTGCCAATCCGAATCACTAATTCAGAAAGATTTTCTGCCATTGTCCAATAGGAACCTAGACAAACACGTTGGTTTGTATAAACATTTGGGTGAAAAATAGGGGTTAAAAACTCAGCAGAAGGTGAATTTTTTGGATAGTCATTGCTGAGAGTAATTTTAACTCGATGATTTGTGCGGAAAACTGGATCATTACCTTGCAGTCGTTCAATTCCTTTGCATCGGTATTCAATCACATATTCATAAGCGGGTTTACCTTGACTAGAAATTAAAGCAATAGTTCCACCTGAATTGGCAATCAGTTGTGAAACTTCATTAAAGTCATTTTCTAAGCGTGTTTCACGAATTCCCATAATCAACCTGCCTCTAAAATAGGATAAACTTCGAGAACATCATTTTCCATAACCCCAACTGTTCCTAGTGTTGTCCCTGGATCAAGTTGTTGGCCTGTTCTTTCTACACGCACAGCGTAACTGGTTTTACCGGGAAGGTTCCAACGTTGCTGCGTAGCTTGAACCAGTTCTTCAACGCTGAGATTTTTAGGTAAAGTCACAGACGCTTTACGAGTTTGATCAGCCGAGCGAATTACTAAAGAAATTGAATCAGACATACTAACTCCTAAATTGGACAAAACTGAATTGCGATTTGACCTTTCGAGGTCTTGCAATGTAGTATCTCGTTCTCTGGTAGACATAATTCTCCCCAGGTTAAATTTTCTCCACATTCCTGTAGTGAAAAATTCTGAATCACTTCAAAACTTCTTTCTTGGTGACACTTAGGACAAGCCAGTTTAGATTCAGAATATCGACTTAGAGGAAGATTAACGCGCTCTTGATAACCACATTCTGAATTCAAGCATTGCATTGTACTAATGATTTCTTTTCGCAATGAGAGAATCGGTTCTGGAAATCCAGATTCTTCAATCTGCCTAAGAATTTGTTGAATTGTCAGATTAGAATTATAACCGATATGAACTTGAGGTTCAAGAGCTAAATCATGAGCAATACAAGTTTCTTGGCGTTGAATTTGTACTTTAAATACCATCCAAGGATTTAAGCCTAAAAAGACTTTTTCTCCAGGGTTGAGAAAACCAGGTTGTTCATGTAAATAAAGTAAGGCTTGCTGTACCTGCATAGCTCCAACAATGGAAGCAATTGTGGCAGTGGTTGGCATTGCGGTTTCTGGAATATTCCGCTTCATTCCTTGGCAAGAATAACGTTGGTTGCGTCGTTCCCACATCGCATTAGAAATGCTACATTCATAACAAGCTGCCTCGGTTTTAGGGTCAAAAAAACTAACTTCTCCTTCCCCTACACCAAGACCACCATTAATCCAAGGAATTCCAGCGCGATAAGCCATTTGGTTGATAGCCCAGCGTGCATTTACACTATCTAAACAACCAATAATAATGTCATGTTTTCGGACATCTCCAATACTGAGATCAAATTCCAAATCTCCGTAAATCGTTTGGATAGATAATTCGGGATTAATTTCTAAAGCTCGTTGACGTGCAACTTCGACTTTTTGCAATCCCACATCAGACTCTCGAAATAAAACAGAACGGGTCAGGTTGGTAATAGAAACAGTATCAAAGTCAATGATAGTTATATTACCAACACCAACAAGGGCTAGGTTTTTAAGAACTTCATTTCCTAATGCACCTGCTCCTGCAATTAAAACCTTTGCAGATTTTAATCGTTCTTGTTGCCACCAATCGATTAAATGATGCCGATCATAACGGCTTTCAACTTCAGTTTCGATAACAAATGAATCCATCAGAGCCAAGTTAGAGTTTATAGTCCTCCTAAAATAGAGGAATTTACCGAGTAGCAATGAATGGGGATATTAGAGAAAAAGCTTGATCTGCTCAAGGCTTTTAATTTGGGGGATTTAAGGAGCTACTAATAATAAAAATATCAGTGCTGCTCTGATGAAATTGGGGTGATCAAAGAAATAGATACTCAAAAATTAAAATGAATTAGGGCGATCGCATCCACCATTTTTTGAGTGATATAATAGAAGTTTATCCCTCACATAATGTTTTGTAAATCAGTGAAATTACGGAACTTTCATATTTTTTAATGTTCCGGTTCAATCTACCCCCTCGTTAGTTGAGCTATGTCGTTGAAATCTGCTCTCTCAAACCGAGAGATGATGTTACTACCAGTCTGAATCTGATTCGTTTCCCTCCCATAACTCCCGTTCTGCATCTCGTTCTAATTCTCGATCTAAGGCATTTTGTTCTCGGTAATCATCGTAACTATCCTGAACGTCCCGGTCGTAATCATAGTCGTGGTCGTGGTTATCGTAACTGTCCTCACCGGGGCCTAAACTAACGTAACCCATGGTCAGAATTCCTCTTGATCAGTTCTACTGACCTATTGCAACCTGCGAATAAAATTACGCAAATTTTCAAAAAATTTTTTGGGGGTTGGTAAATTAGAGAGTTAAATCTAAGTTAGGGTGAGTTTGAGTCAATTTTTCCGATGACTTAATTGTTCTACAAATATTTGATGTTCAGGTGTGGCTAATCCTTGCTGTAAAACTTGGTTAACTTCTGCTAAATTTCCGCCCAATAATGGAGGAACCGTTAACCACAAGCCCGGAAATATTTGACTTTTTATAATTTCTGAGGAGTCAGGATTTGAGATTATATAGTTCCCTGCTTCTAAGCGAAACCAATCTATTTTTTGCTCATAAACTTGCCAAACTAAATACTCTTGAACTCCATTACGACGATAGACATTGAGTTTATCTCGTAAATCATAAGATGCACTACTGGCAGCAATTTCTGCAATGAATTCTGGCGCACCTTGATAATAGCCATCTTCACTAATCGTTGACTGTCCACCGACTTCAAACCGTAACAGTGCATCGGGTTGGGGTTCATTATCAGTATCGAGGCGAACGGTTGTATTGTCTGCCAGTTCTACCCCTGGTGTTGCTATCCAATAGGTTGATAACCAAGCCATAATTTGTGCATGGGGTTTACCGTGACTCACACGAACTGGAGAACCCATATACACAACTCCTTCAATTAATTCTGCTTTTTTAAGGTGAGGCATAGCTTGATAGCGTCGTTCAAATTCGATTTGACTCAGGCGATCGCCATTTTCTAATGGTAAAATTGTCGATAGCGTTCCAGTCATAAATTAACCTCTAGTTTTTTTTAGGTGATGTGCGTTGGTAAATTATAACTTTTTTTCTAAGAGCGATCGCCATTGATTAAACTCAAAATATTTTCAATCAGTAAGATTAGAAAATTTTAATATTATTTTTATAGTTTTCCTATCAAAGCGTGAATCGACGAGAAACCTAGTTTTTCTCACAAACCAGGTTTCCTATTAATTACAATAGCCCCCGATACCGAATAAACAATAAAATTGCCGCCCACGATCCTAACGCTACTTTAATGGCGACTAAAATATTTAATAACGGAATCGCACCGCCACTAAATAGTCCTCCTAACTCTCCGTGTGGTAACTCAAATCCGGCTAAAGTAACCACCGATAACACAATAAAAGTTAACACCGAAATCTTTTCCCAATCTGCGGCTAAATACCGTTTATAAATCTTTTGCATCCACTCAGGAGAAGAGGTAATTGCTACCAAGCCAATGGCAGTTCCTCCCGCCACTCCGGCTGCAAAACCACCCCCCGGACTGAGATGACCTCGAATGGCTAATTCTACCCCCACTAACGCGCTAATGGTTGCTCCTAAACGCGCTAAAACAATCGAAGCTTCATCAGTAAATTGCTCAATTTTAGGAGCCGGTTTATCTTTCGCTAATAGGAAATAAACCCCCATAATCGCAATCGTAAATACAATGACTTCAAAAATTGTATCATAGAGTCGATTTCTTAAAATAATTGCCGTTACCGCATTGGGAATTCCACTATCTTTAATAATCGATTCCACAATCGTCAAACTCGGCAAATCTCCAACGGGATTCGGCATCACCAAAAACTTAATATAAATCGCAATAACCGATAGAATATAAACCCATTTCATGAATTTTACTCCCCTGATTTCGATCAATTAAAATAAGTTAAACGAGTATCTAACAAGGACAATTGAGTTTCCATCACCTGATAAAGCCGTTGAATTCGGGTTAAAGTATGATAAGATTGCGGTTTCTCATCATTTAGACAAACTGCATGAACTTCTTTATCTATCAACGCTTGCTTTAACGCTTTCTCATCGGGATAGGGTACTAACTCCAAACGCAAATGATATTTGCTAAACACTTTTCTAAACTGTTCTAATAGTTGGTTAAATTCCCCTTCCTTTGCTTGTGTCTCTAAATCTTCCAACACTCCCAAACGCACAACCAACGAGGAACGCACCGCCACTGCATACAACGTAATTGCCAACATTGTCCCCACTAACGCTTCGGTTAAAGCAACGTCTGGTGCTCCTAAAACCGTATAGAATAAGGCTGCGATCGCCCCTAATATTCCCCGCACCACCAAAGCATGATAAGGGTTCTCCTCAAACACTAACATCGTCGCCGCTAAAGGTAACAAAGACGCGATCACAACAACATAGTTATCATTCATGATTTATCCTCATTATTAGAACAATAAGCTAACACATAACCTAGCATAGTATTCCACAGCATCAGAGAAATCAGGGCTAAAATCAACAACGGCCATTCTCTGGGAATTTTCACCAATAACCCCAAAATAATCAGCATTGAGCCCAGGGTATCGGCAACAGTCAGCGTATGCAATTTGAATAAAACTGATCGCAAACCCAAAAGCGGAAAGGTTCCCCAAAACCAGAACACAATTCCTAAACCCATTAACCCATAACCCAAGATGTCAATCATTGGTATTTTATCCTTTTTAAAAGTTGAGCAAGTAACATAAATCCGGCATTTCCAACGCTGAGGATGATCACGCCCGCAACCCCAATCATCCAATCATCTCTTATTACAGAGATAAAAAGAATCATCATCGAACACTTAGTGGCGATACTGGCTAGAGCTAACATCTTCTGCCAGACATCATTTTCTTGCCAACAAGCTTCATAAAGGGGAATTAACAATGCGATAATCATTGCAATTAATAACAAATTCATGGCAATTTCCTCCGTACCACTCGATGAACAGCAAACCATCCGTTTTCGTGGTATTTCAAAACAATGGTTTTGGGTGTAAAGGTAATTAGAAAAATATCTAAAAAGATCAGCCCAGGTGTTCGTTGTGGCTTGACTCGTTCCATGATGATCTCTTCATCATTATGAGGACGAAACATCATTTCGATCGCCTCCAGATAAGCTTGGGGAATTGCTACTAAAACTTGCCCTAAAGCTTGCATCCAATCTTTTAATGCAGTGGGTGTTTTTTTAAGTCCGGGTATTAAAAAAGCGATCGCAATTCCAATAATAATATTGGGGACAGTAAAATTTGCCGTTAACAGAAACCAAATTGTTAATCGTAATATTAAATTCAGATATCCAATCATGCCCACACCATCCAAAACAACAAAATTAACATCACACTCATCACCCCCATCAAATGATCAATTTGTTCAAGCATACGGGGAAGTTTGAGGGAGATTTTTTGAATAATGAAATAATAAACCAACCATCCGAGGAAAATCGTTGCTAGGGGTTTGATAATATTAGCAATAGTATAAGCGTCGTAATAAGCCACATTTGCTACTACCAACCCCGCCAGTAACAAAATCAAACCGGGCCAAAAACCAGGCCGGATTTGATCTTCTCCTCCACGCGGCAGAAAGATAAATTTGGCAAAGGAGATCGCGGTTCCCAATGCAGCCAGATTCATGCCGATCACTTGCCAAGGGAGGAGATTTTTCATGGTTAATACCTTTGCCCCAAACCCCGACAACAGGGGGAAACCGGAGATGGAGAAACTGGCGATCGCCAGTGCTACCCACAAACGAGTATTGATCGGGGTGTGATGCAGTTCTTTAAAACTACGGCTCGGTAAAACCCCTGAAATTAGAAACAAAGCAGATTTAACTAAGCCGTGAGTGAGAGCATAAAATCCCCCCACTTCTGGTGCTGCGAGTACAAATCCTAACTGGGATATGGTATGAAACGCTAACATCCGCTTCGTATCCTTTTCAAACATGGCATAGGATACCCCCAGCAAGGCTGTTCCCACTCCAAAGATACGGATAATGGGGTCAAGTTCACTCACCGTTAGAGCCATCCGCACCATTGGGAACACTCCTGCTTTGACCACCACCCCCGACATTAACGCGGATACAGGGCTTTCTGATTCCGAGTGGGTTAATGGCAACCATAACCCCGATACAAAAATACCTCCTTTAACTAATAGTCCCAACAAAATCAAAGCAACGGCTTCCGGTGGAACTCCCTGCATCCCTGAAAAAGCAAAGGAATGATGGGTTTGATACACTAACACCGCCCCAATCAAATAAAACAGCATGGCGACGTTGCTAACAAATAGATAGCGTAACCCCACCCAAATCGAGCGATCAGATCGCGGATAAGCAATGAGGAGAAAAGCGGCAATACTAATCACCTCTAACGCTACATATAAACTGATCAAATCCGCACAAACAAACGCAGCATTTACACTGCCATGTAGAATAATCGCTTGAGTGTAGAAAAACGTGCTTTTATTGGTGTGCCAACAGTAGAGAATAACGGCGGCGGTGACTAACCCATTGGTTAAAATAAAATAACCACTGAGGGAATCGATGAGTAAACTAACACCGAAGTTATCGAGTAACTGGATCGCCTGGGGAGACGAATTAACACATTGATACAATCCATAGGCGATGGAAATAAACGCAACAAATAACGTAAAAAATCGATCTAGTTTTGGAACCAAATAAACTGTAAATCCAGCCAAAAAAGGTAGCGCAATCCAAACAAGAGTAAGGGTGATCATGGGGTGTTATTTTTCTCGATCTCGTTCGTTTCCAAAGTGGGATTATCCCGTGCCAATTTCATCGCG
Organism: Planktothrix sp.; assembly: GCF_046067725.1. Classification (NCBI taxonomy): domain Bacteria; kingdom Bacillati; phylum Cyanobacteriota; class Cyanophyceae; order Oscillatoriales; family Microcoleaceae; genus Planktothrix; species Planktothrix sp. The sequence continues at coordinate 18,690 of NZ_JBJUDF010000277.1, read as the reverse complement.
CCAACTAACATTAACGCTTGAATTGAAAGACCAATCACAATGGCGGTTAAAATAACGGCTTGGGGAACCGGATCGGCGTAAGTGCTATTTTGAACATCTGTAAGAATTGGGGTTAACAAACCGCCTCGTGATGCGATTAACACATAATAAGCGATGACACCCGTACTCATGACGTCCATCGAGATGATCTTCATCAGCAGGTTTTGTTTAAGGATAATTCCGAAAAACCCGCACAAAATTGTTGCAAAGACGAATGCTTCTAACACGACAATCAGCTTGGTTAAGGGTGACTTTGAGGTTTAATCCTCTTTAAGAATCGGTAGGATTACGGATCAGGTTGGCTCAGTATCTCGAAAACATTCGACCTCCGGGTTCATCTTCGGGGATTCAACTAACACAGCCTTATTGTTACGGCTTTGACTCTATTATAGCGAGTCAAACTTATTTTGGCTCTATTTAGTATAGAAATTTTTCCTAGAATTGTCCCAAAGAAGGGGAAACCTGACGTTTTCTAGGCTTAAGACTGCTAATTCTTTTAAATATCAATAAATAAGCCAAAAAAGTTGCTTTTTAACAGTGAAGTCTGATTTTAAACTGAGAGATATTGGGAAAATCAAAAGTTTCACCCTGAAATATTTGATCATCAATTCTTGATTCTGGTAATCTCAAGCTCAATAATCAGTTTGTCTTTTTTGATTTTTAATTGAAACTTTGACTTTTATATCCCTTCTCCCCAATGGTGCATTTGTTCTAAGATGGGTTTTAATCCTTGTCCTAATTCGGTTAATGAATATTCAACTTTCGGCGGAATTTCAGCATAAACTTGTCGATGAATAATCCCATCAGCTTCGAGTTCTCGCAATTGTTCAGTCAGCATTTTATGGGTAATTCCCTGAATTGAACGTTGAAGTTGATTAAACCGTTTTACCCCTATCCATAACTCTTGAATAATTAAAATTTTCCAGCGTCCACTCATCACCTTTAATGTGATTTCAGCCGGACAAGTCGATTTTTTAAAAGGCAGTTTAGACCCTTCCATAGTTCCAAGTTAGGACGTTACGAACGAAAAAGTGCGTACTTTTCATTTTAGTGTTTTTTTTCTAAATTAAAACAGTAGGGTTCAATACAGGAAAAATATGATTACAATTCGCCACTCTCACGAACGAGGACATCTTAATATTGATTGGTTAGACAGCTATCATACCTTTTCCTTTGGGAATTATTATGATCCTCAATATATGGGATGGAGATCCCTACGAGTCATTAATGAAGATCGGATACAACCCGGAGGCGGTTTTCCAACGCACGGACATCGCGATATGGAAATTATCACCTATATGTTGCAAGGTTCCTTAGAACATAAAGATAGTTTAGGAACAGGTTCTATCATTCAACGGGGAGAAGTTCAACGGATGAGTGCAGGAACAGGAATTCGTCATAGTGAATTTAATCCCTCTTCTACAAATACGGCTCATTTTTTACAAATTTGGCTGATTCCTGATCGAGAAAATTTACCCCCCAGTTATGAACAACAATCTTTTAATCTATTCAAAAATCCGGGTCAATTCCAATTAATGGCCACACCTCATAACGTTGAAAATACCCTTAGAATTCATCAAGATGTGAATTTATATGCCGCTTGTTTGCCATCAGGCGATCGCATTTCCTATTCCCTCCCGCCCCAACGTTATGCCTGGATACAAGTGGCGAAAGGAGAGGTCATCCTCAACGAAATTCCCTTAACAATCGGTGATGGTGCTGCGATCGCCCAAGAAACTGAACTCACCTTCACGGCTACAAATGATGCTGAAATTCTGCTATTTGATTTAGCCTAATTTTCTACCAAGAGTTGAGGATGCTTAAACTAATATTCTTAACTGTAATTTTTTGAATTTATAACTCAACAATAAACCGTAACCTATTGATGACTAAATAACCGTATCATGAATCACTTTTTATTAAAAATTTTGATTTTCCTTTAAGGTTAAGCTCGTATTAAAAATAATCAAGGTCTAGGATGACATTTATGGGGCCGTGCTGTTGTTGCGGATTATTCCCAAAACCTTGATATCCAAGAGCTTCTAAGGCAATCACCCCCTATGAGAGAACAATTTTTACGCCAAAAGCCACTAAGTTACAAAAATTCCTCTAAAATGGCTAATTAAAATTTAATTAACTCGGATCTGACCCGTTTGTTTTATAATACTTTAATATTTTAAAACTATCTAGCTCCGATAATCTCGTATTTCTGTTAACTCCCTATGGCTATTGGCTATCTCGCCCTGGTTCTCCACGCCCATCTTCCCTTTGTCCGACACCCTGAAAGTGACTATGTATTAGAGGAAGAATGGTTATTTGAAGCAATTACTGAAACCTATATCCCCTTAATCCAAATGTTTGAAGGGTTAAAGCGGGATGGAATTGACTTCAAAATGACCATGAGCTTAACTCCACCTCTGGTGTCGATGTTACGAGATCCCCTTCTCCAAGACCGATATGAGCAACACCTCGGCTTACTCCAAGAGTTAACAGAACAGGAAATTGAGCGTCATCAGAAAAATGGCCATCTTCGTTACCTGGCTGAACATTATGCCCAAGAATGGCAGCAGGCGCGCCAACTTTGGGAACGCTACCACGGGGATTTAGTCACAGCTTTTAAACAATTTCAAGATAGCAATAATTTAGAAATTATCACCTGCGGTGCGACTCATGGCTATTTACCCTTAATGAATATGTATCCCCAAGCAGTTTGGGGACAAATAGAAGTCGCTTGTCAACATTATGAAGAAACTTTTGGCTGTCGTCCTCGTGGGATTTGGTTGCCCGAATGTGCCTACTATAATGGCTTAGAACGAATGTTAGCCGATGCGGGAATTCGTTATTTTCTCACCGATGGACACGGAATTCTCTACGCCCGTCCCCGTCCTCGCTTCGGAACCTATTCTCCCATTTTTACAGAATCCGGTGTGGCGGTATTTGCACGGGATAACGAATCTTCTCAACAGGTGTGGTCTTCCGAAGTCGGTTATCCGGGGGCTCCAGAATATCGAGAATTTTATAAAGATTTGGGCTGGGAAGCCGAATATGAATATATTAAACCCTATATTATGCCCAATGGTCAGCGCAAAAATACCGGAATTAAATATTACAAAATTACAGGTCGGGGTCTAGGACTAGCCGATAAGGAACTTTATGATCCCTATTGGGCTAAATTGAAAACGGCTGAACACGCGGCTAACTTTGTCTTTAACCGAGAACGCCAAGTTGAGCATCTTCATGGGATTATGCAGCGTCCCCCCATCATTGTCTCTCCCTATGATGCAGAACTGTTTGGACATTGGTGGTATGAAGGGCCTTGGTTCCTTGATCAATTATTCCGCAAAACCTGGCAGGATCAAAGCGTCTATGCCATGACCCATTTAGCCGATTATCTCAAAGCTTATCCCACTCAACAAGTTTGTCATCCCGCCCAGTCCAGTTGGGGATATAAAGGATTTCATGAATATTGGTTGAATCATACTAACGCTTGGATTTACCCCCATCTTCACAAAGCCGCCGAACGAATGATTAAAATGGCAGGTCGAGAACCCCGCAGTCAACTAGAGTTAAGAGCCCTGAATCAAGCAGCACGAGAATTACTCTTAGCACAATCTTCTGACTGGGCCTTTATCATGAGTTCGGGAACCATGACTCCCTACGCCGTGCGTCGTACCCGTTCTCACCTGATGCGATTTAACAAAATTTACGAAGATATCAAAATTGGCAAAGTTGATTCCGGTTGGCTGGAAAAAGTGGAAGCCATTGATAATATCTTCCCCAATATCGATTTCCGCGTCTATCGACCATTGATGTAAAACCAGGAGCCAGGAAACCAGAAGCCCGAACCCAGAAGCCAAAAGTTCATAATTCCTCCCCCTGCTCCTCTTCTCCCCCTGCTCCCCTGCTCCCCCTGCTCCCCGCCCCTCTTCCCCCCGGTAGAGGTTTTTTTTGTCTTGTTGTGAATTCTAAGAAAATTGTAAATTTTTGTTAACTTAAGGCATTTTGTAAAATAGACTACAGAATCTTCTGGTATATTAAAAATTGAAGACAAAAACAGCCTGTTCGTTTTTAGGCTCATCACTTAGGAGGACAAACTCATGGGTACTCAAGATCAAGCTCGCGCCTTAATGATGCGTCATCACCAGACCATCAAAAATCGTCAACAATCCTTACTCAATCGCGTTGCCGATGAAGTGGGGGCAGAACCTGGTGATTGCACAACCATTCAAGGCAAATTCAACAGCCATTCTGTCAACAGCTATGGTCGCAGCAATGCCACGATGAGTTAGTCTGATTAAGAATTTTAATCTTTCTTAATATTTCCCTTCAACAAACCTTAACTTACAAAACCGATAACAGGAGAAACCGATTATGGATACTCAAGATCAAGCTCGTGCATTAATGATGCGTCACCACAAACTGATTAAAAACCGTCAACAATCTATGCTGAATCGGGTTGCGGATGAAGTCGGTACAGAACCCGGTGATTGCACGATGATTCAAGGGAAACCCAATTCCAATGCAATTAATTATGATCGCAGTAATGCCACGATGAGCTAAGTCTCAACCCGCATCATTTTAAACATACCCTTCGACAAGCTCAGGGCAGGAAAAACAGTTTATTTTAAACAAACAGGAGAATCGAATTATGGATACTCAAGATCAAGCTCGTTCTTTAATGATGCGCCACCATCAAATGATCAAAAACCGCCAACAATCGTTACTCAATCGTGTTGCGGATGAAGTTGGTATTGAACCCGGAGATTATCGCACAACAATTCAAGGGAAACCCACAGAAAGCGCGACCAGCTACGATCGCAGTGGTTCATCCATGAGTTAATTCTGCTGTTGTTAGATAACCCGAAATTTACCATGAATCGATCAATTCCCCCGCTTTGCTTGAGCAAGTGGGGATATTTTTTGGGTTGACGGTTGACTGAAAATGAGTTCAGTATTGCGATCACTTAATGATCTAATAAGCCGATCAAGCCAAATTTTATACTATAACAAAAGCAGCAATTGTTTAAAATTGCAGAATATTAAACCCATAGAAACCGGGTTTTTAATAATTTTAACCGCCAAACATAGCCGGGATAATCATTTATTTAGTTTAATGAACTACGCACATCCGCTATCGCGCTCGATGTGCGTTTCTGACGCTTCAACTGAGAAACTTGCTTGAAGCTTCCGCACTCCTGTAGAGGTATTCTCATCTGCATCTAAAGAGGTACGTTCCATACCCCTTGCATAATTAAGCATCACCATTGCTGCGGCAACATCTCTATCACAATGAAACCCGCAATTAACACAATGATGTTCTCTTTCTGCTAATGTTTTCTTCTTCTGATGACCGCAATTTGGGCAAGTTTGTGAAGGTTTAACTTTCTGGGTTGGAACCTCAATATAAAACCCACCAGCTTCAGTGACTTTATATTTAATTAAGTCTTTGAGGTTTCCAATTCCCACATCAAGCAAAGACCGATTTAGTCCTGACTTTTGGCGTTTGTTTTTACCTTTAGACTTGCGAGTCATCCCTTTAAGGTTTAACTTTTCAGTGGCTACGAAGCTATTACAGCTAACGATTTCTGTAGACACTTTATGCTGCCAATCTTGTCGCTGCCTAGCAACTTTAGATTGGATCTTGGAGATAGCTTTATTCGCTTTTTTCCAACGTCGTGAAGCTTTTACCTTCTTCTGTGGAGGTCTTTTTCTGCGACTGGTTTTGGCAATCTTGTTAATTTTGCCTTGAGCGACTTTAACAAATCTAGGATTCTCAACAACATTACCATTTGAGTCGGCAATTGCATGGTGAGTTCCAAAATCTAAACCAATCGCGCCAACATCTGTTTGATAACGAGATGGTATGCAGTCAACTGTGATTGACGCATACCATTTTCCTTGTTTGAACAGGATGGTACAAGTTTTCGGTTTGCCCCAGTCTCTTGCTTGACCCCTCATCTTAATGGTTCCTAAATTTGAGATTTTTAGAGAACCATTTTTACCGTTGGTTAAAGCTTTCCATCCACTTTGACAAGGATAAGTCCATCCTTTGTAACGCCGACTTTTCTTGAATTTGGGATATCCAGATTTAAGTTTAAAGAAGCGTTGAAAGGCTAAATCAACTCGTTTAACAGTATCTTGTAATGCGTGACTACCAAGTTCCTTATAATCTGTCCAGAATTCCTTGAATTCGGGTAAACAATTCTGTTGGTCAAAATAACTGACCGACTTGTTGAATCGCTTATAAGATGTTTTCCGATGTTCTACACAAGCGTTGTATAAAGCGCAATGTAGCTTTCTCCAATAGTGCATTTTATTGGCTTGCGTTTGAGTTGGATAAAGTCGGAAAGTTACTCGTTTGGTAGCCATAACATATCGACCTTCTGTTATATTTATAATTGCTTATTATAATCACGCAGTTACACCTTTTCAAGATGTCTACTAGAAAAGGTTCTTATAGTGTTTTTAGTGTGCGACTACACTTTGTCTTTGTTACTCATTACCGTAAAAAGGTTTTAAACACAGAAATGCTCAACCGTTTAAAAGAAATGGTTGAGCAAGTATCAAATAAAATGGATTGTCAGTTGATTGAGTTTAATGGGGAGTCTGACCATATCCATATTCTGTTAGACTTCCATCCTAAAAACTCAATTGCTGCGGTTGTGGGGAGTTTAAAAAGCTCTACAGCAAGAATGCTCAAGAAAGAATTCCCTGTAGAATTTAAGAAGCATTACTGGGGTAAAGTTTCGTTTTGGTCTAACTCATACTATGTCGCTTCTTGTGGGGGCGCACCAATTGAGGTTCTCAAAAAATACATCCAAAACCAAGCAAGTCCCTAGAAATCGCTATCCTTCCCCACCCCGCTTCGCGCTTGGGTGGGGACTGTCGCTCAAATCGTTCACCAATTCAAGCATAGATTGATTCTTTTTTATAAGCGCGATCGCGTAGCGTGCCGGAGGCATATCACCCTTGGTATCTGAATTAGGCGATCGCCTGATTCTTAATGCGCTATATGTCCTTGCGTACGTCCTGTTTAAGTGTTCTCACCCTGGTTCTTGATATAATCCCTGGTCAGTACCATTGGAACTGGAAGGGGAAATCATGTCAGATTGGACAGTTATTGAGGGTGGGGTGACAGCACCCAGAGGATATAAAGCATCGGGAATTACAGCCGGATTAAAAGCGTCGGGATTACCGGATTTAGCTTTAATTGTGTCGGATGTTGATGCGATCGCGGCGGGGGTATTTACCACCAGTCAAGTTCGAGCCGCCTGTGTGGATTATTGTCGTCAACAATTACAAGCTAAACCGAGTGCGAAAGCAATTTTATGTAATTCAGGACAAGCCAATGCTGCCACAGGGGAAGCGGGTTGGACGGATGCTGTGGAATCAGCCCAAGCTTTAGCTACGATCTTAAATGTTGCACCCGAATCAATTTTACTGGCTTCTACCGGAGTCATCGGTCAACGGATTAAAATGGATGCACTCAAAGCCGGACTTCCACAGTTAGTGGCAGAATTGTCTACTAATGGTAACGCAGCCGCATCACGAGCCATCATGACCACCGATTTAGTACCAAAAACCATTGCTTTAGAAACAATGTTTGGGGATCGTCCGGTGAGAATTGGCGGAATTTGTAAAGGTTCTGGGATGATTCACCCCAATATGGCAACCATGTTAGCTTTTGTGACCTGCGATGCGGCGGTTTCTCCCCCCCTGTGGCAAGAAATGTTAACTCGTGCAACCCATCGCAGTTTTAATCAAGTGACCGTCGATGGCGATACCAGTACCAATGATTCTTTAATTGCGTTAGCTAATGGTGCCTCTCGGACTCCTGCAATTACAACCATGGGGCCTGAAGCCGAGAAATTAGAAGCGATGTTAACGGCTGTGTGTGAATATTTAGCAAAAGCGATCGCACGGGATGGAGAAGGTTCAACTTGTTTAATTGAAGTGCAAGTCTGTGGTGCTGAAGATGAAGTCTCAGCTAGTAAAGTTGCTAAAACGATTGTAGGTTCATCTTTGGTGAAGTCAGCAATTTTTGGTCGTGATCCCAACTGGGGACGCATTGCGGCAGCAGCAGGACGGGCGGGAGTGCATTTCGACCAAAATCATTTAGAAATTAAATTAGGGGATTTTCTGCTAATGCAGCAGGGTCAACCCTTAGCTTTTGATCGCAGTGCGGCAAATGAATATTTAAAGAAAGCACCCACAGGAGCCTATCTTAAAGAAGATACGGTTTTAATTTCCGTTAAAATTGGCAATGGCCCCGGTAGCAGCAAGGCTTGGGGCTGCGATTTAAGTTATGACTATGTAAAAATTAACGCTGAATATACAACTTGAAAATTAATCCTTTACGGAAATTTTAGGAAATGTCAGGGGGAAAAATTCAGTTCAAATTCCCCCTGTCTTTTGCCTGAAGCTATTCAGCTTTTAGAATTTAAGCTTTATTTATTTTTAGTTGCGACAATGCGAATTCGCTTATAGTCTGCTATCCAACTCCCATTTTTAAATAATTTGGGGCGCAATCGAGTTTCGATATCGGTAATCATATTCAGTTGTTGAGAAGGAGGGATTCCTTGGAAAAAATTTCCAGCAAACATTTTTAGCCAATGTTTTAAGCCTTTCTCTCCATCATTTAAGGAGGTTGGACGCTCCATTAATGTTGCTAAATTGAGTTGAAATCCTTGTGATTCTAGGAGCATTCCATATTCAGAAATACTGGGAAAGTACCAAGGATTTAATGCTTTGTTTTGAGGATATCCAGCCACATCTAAAGCGGCATAAATTGCAGCAACAATTGTATTGATATTCCCCTTTCCGCCAAATTCTGCAACAAAACGTCCTCCTGGTTTTAATACGCGCCAAACCCCATTCACAACTTTCTCAGGTTGTTGAATCCAATGTAATACCGCATTAGACAAAACCGCATCAAACTGTTCAGTCCAGATTAAGTTCGCTGCATCTGCCACTAAGAAATTTAAACCAGGGTAAGTTTCATTTGCACGTTTAATCAGGGTGGAAGCCGGGTCAATTCCCATCACTTCAGCCCCAGTGTTTGTAATTCTATAGCTAAGATGACCTGTGCCACAACCGAGATCGAGAATCTGTTCTCCTATACGGGGATCAAGCAATTCTAAGAGATCTACTGCTAAGTTAGAGACAAAGCTATGATGACTGTCGTAGAGTTTTGCATCCCAATGAGGCACAGGAGCCATAGGAGCATAGTTTACGGTCTTAGTGTTCATTAGGCAGTCAGGCAGAATTTGTTTGTCATTTTTTAGTATGCAACATTATGATCATAATCTTCTAAAAATTAAGGAAACTTTAGACTTATTGAGTCGGAAGGTTTTGTTTTGAAGCTGAAAGGTTTATATCTCCTATACAATAGCATCTTTCTACCTTCTGATTCACAAACAGAAATCAGTTCCTATCATCCCTGAACCCTGATTTCATCTAGTTTAAGATAGAGATTTCGTCAACCCCCTTATTTTAATTGTAGAAATGTCTCGAACACTCACAATAAGTATGAATGACTGGAGAGATGTTTTTTTAGAATTTAAAAAATTGACAAAAAAAACTTAACATGGTATATTTCTGCTTTCATTGATGTGCCTTGTAGAGAACAGCCAAGGGTAAGAGAGATCAAAGCCTAAAACACTCAAATTAAACAGCCTAGTCATCAGAAGGCCAGAATTCACCAACAATCTTTGGCCAGCAACAAAACTTTAAAAAACTTTATTCATAAAATGCCCAGGTCGAACGTCTGATTAATGTAAAAATCCTGATGTTGCAGGATTTTCAGGTTCACAGTGCGATCGATACGGTTATAAAAAACTAAACGGTGCCGACCCATTAACGGTTGTGAAACAGGAAGCTAAATCTGCAACAGGCGCCGCCTTAGCTCTGGTTAAACTCTTCATTCCTCTTTAGGGTTTCAGGATGAACGTGCATCCTCAAATCTCAAGGTTATTTTCATAAGACATTTCTGTTAGATATGGCTTTCATTATTATTGTAATAAAAGCTATATCTTTTTCATGGGACATAACCTCAGATTAAAAAATTGTTTTAGAATGATCAAACTCTGCAATGATATTAAATCCCGCATTTTGTAATCCCAGGGATAATCCACATCCACAAAATAAATCTATAACTTTGAATGAAGTTGGTTTGAAAGTAATCATCGAAAAGATTAAGTCTGAGTTTCTCTTTTTAGCTGACATACAAAGACGGCAAAGGAAACCTACAAGCCTCTCCCCAACTCTATTTTCCCTGAAAAAGTTGAATTTCCCAATTCTGGTGAACAAAGTATTGACAATTTCAAAGAAATCGTTTATAATATGAGGCATGAACCAAGACGAATTTATCAAAAAATGTTTCAGCAAGTTAAATCGCTAAAGATTAGCTTTTCGGTTTAATCATAAAAGTTTTTGGGTCTTGGTTCTTCTCAAGCGTTTCAGGACAGACAGAAGAATCAAAAAACTATTGAGGACAGAAATAGTCGGAAAATGGTCATGAATTTTCCTTAATACGTTTCTGTGCCTGTGTGTTTGGTTAGAGTTGATGGTTAACGACGACTAGAATAAAGCCTGATGTTCATGTTGAACAAGGAGGAACTTGTGATTACGACAGCGATCTTCCCAGCCCGATATGTTCAAGGAAATCATGCAATTCGTTTCTTAGGTGAAGAATTAAGTCATTTAGGTCAAAAAGCCCTAGTGATTATGGGGCCAGTGATTTTCCCTAAATTGCAACCCCTGGTTGAAGAGTTTACCCAAGGAAAAATAGAGATTTATCTCGAACGCTTTGGCGGTGAATGTTGTGATCTTGAAATTGAACGTTTGGTTAATTTAGGCGCGGATCAAAAAGTCGATTTAATTGTAGGAATTGGAGGCGGAAAAACCATCGACACCGCTAAAGCAACCGCCTATAACCTCAAAGTTCCTGTTGCAATTGTTCCCACCATTGCTTCTACCGATGCTCCTTGTAGTGCCCTATCGGTGATTTATACCCCGGAAGGAGTCTGGGAACGTTATCTGGTCTTACCTCGTAACCCCGATCTAGTTTTAGTCGATACTAATCTGATTGCTCAAGCTCCAGTTCGCTTCCTCGTCGCTGGAATGGGGGATGCGTTAGCGACCTGGTTTGAAGCCGAAGATTGTCAGATTAAACGAGCTAAAAATATGACCGGGCGCATGGGGCCAATGACTGCCTTTAGTTTAGCTCATTTGTGCTACGAAACATTGCTTGAATATGGCGTTTATGGGAAAATCGCCTGTGAACAACAGGTGGTCACTCCCGCCTTAGAACGCATTATTGAAGCCAATACGCTACTCAGTGGGTTAGGGTTTGAAAGTGGTGGATTAGCGGCAGCCCATGCGATTCATAATGGGTTTACGGTTTTAGAAGAAACCAAAAAATTCTGGCATGGTGAAAAAGTGGCTTTTGGTGTTCTGGCAATGTTGATTTTAACCGATCGCCCCAGTGAAGTCATTGATCGGGTATTTAGTTTCTGTGAGTCCATCGGACTGCCAACGACTTTAGCTGATATTGGACTCGAAGGAGTCAGCCGTGAACGCTTATTATTAGCCGCAGAACGCGCTTGTGGTACAGGTGAAACTATTTATAATGAGCCTTGTGAAATTAACCCTGAAAGTGTTCTGGCTGCGATGTTAACGGCTGATGCCGAAGGACGGAGACGGAAACAATTCTAAGTTAATTGTGTGAGAGTTTAGAGTTTATTGAGGAAGTTAAAGTGTGATCGCTTTTTGATCAGAAAAAAATCAAGAGGCGATCGCTATTTTTTAAAAAATGGCGATCGCTGTTTTTAGTGCGACTATCTCGGCTTACACACCCTCTGCTTCTATTGCCGTTGTTTCTACGGTAGCAGCCTGCATAGCAGCTTCAGTTTTAGGACGATCTAATTTAAGAACCAAAACCCCTAAAGGCGGTAAGCATAAATCCAAGGAATTGTGATAATTATGGAACCACCATTCATCAGTCCATTTACCTCCTAAATTCCCCATATTACTCCCGCCAAATTCTCCCGCATCACTATTAAATAATTCGGTATAAAATCCCGGTTCAGGAACACCAATGCGATAGTGACTATGGGGTTGAGGTGTAAAATTACAGACCACAACAACGAATTCTTTAGGGTCTTTCGCCCGACGAATAAACGATACTACGCTATGACGGTTATCAGTACAATCAATCCATTGAAATCCTGCTTCTGCGAAATCCTGTTCATATAATGCAGGTTCATGGCGATACAGTTGATTTAACGCTTGGAATAACCGTTTAATTCCCTGATGGGCTGAATATTGCATTAATTCCCATTCTAACGTTCCCCAAACATTCCACTCTTGACGCTGACCAAACTCCATTCCCATGAAAATTGTTTTCTTTCCAGGGTGAGTGAACATATAGGTAAATAAACACCGGACATTCGCAAATTTTTGCCAATCATCTCCGGGCATTTTGTTAGTAATATTGCTTTTACAATGCACCACTTCATCATGGGATAACGCCAGCATAAAGTTCTCGCTGTGGTGATACCAAATACTAAAGGTGACGTTATTTTGATGGAACTGACGGAACCAAGGATCCATGCTGAAATAATCCAACATATCGTGCATCCATCCCATGTTCCATTTCAAGTTAAATCCTAACCCACCCACATAAGTCGGCCAAGACACCATCGGCCATGAAGTAGATTCTTCAGCAATGGATAAAGTCCCCGGATAGTAACTAAACAAAACATGATTGGTTTGACGCAAAAAGTCCGCCGCTTCAATATGTTCACAACCGCCATATTGATTCGCTACCCATTGACCATCGGGGCGTAAATAGTTAAGGTAGAGCATGGAAGCCACCGCATCGACCCGAATTCCATCAATATGATATTTGTCATACCAGAATAGGGCATTAGCCACCAGGAAATTACGGACTTCGTTGCGACCATAGTTAAACACTAAGGTTCCCCATTCCTTATGTTCACCTTTGCGGGGGTCACCGTGTTCGTAGAGGTGAGTGCCATCGAAAAACGGTAAGCCGTGTCCGTCTTTGGGGAAATGCCCCGGAACCCAGTCTACAATCACCCCAATACCGTTTAAATGGCATTGATCGACAAAATACATGAAATCTTCAGGACTGCCAAACCGGGATGTCGGGGCATAATATCCAGTGACTTGATATCCCCAAGACCCATCAAAGGGATGTTCAGCAACAGGTAATAATTCAATATGGGTAAATCCTAAATCCTTAACATAGGGGATTAACTGTTCTGCCAGTTCCCGATAGGTTAAAAAACGACCCCCTGGATCAAGTTCACAAGCTTGTACAGGGGGTTCAACGGTTCCGTCAGGTAAGACATGGGGTTGATCAAACGGAGCGCGGTTCCAAGACCCTAAATGGCATTCATACACGGAAACCGGAGATTTTAAAGGATCAGTGTGGCGTCGTTGTTCTAACCAATCTTGATCATGCCATTGGTAGCTATCTAAATTGGCAACAATTGAGGCAGTTTTAGGACGAACCTCTTGATAAAATCCGTAGGGATCGGTTTTTTCATAGATGTGCCCTTCCCAGTTTTTAATTTCATATTTGTAGTGTTCACCGACTCCCAGTCCAGGGATAAACAGTTCCCAAACGCCATTCCCTAACTTCCGCATTTGGTGTTTACGTCCATCCCAATAGTTGAAATCACCAATAATGGAAACGTTGCGAGCATTGGGAGCCCAAACCGCAAAATAAACCCCCTCAACCCCATTCTGGTTCATTAAGTGGGCACCTAATTTTTCATAAATGCGGTGATGGTTGCCTTCGGTAAACAGGTGAACATCAAAGTCGGTAAATTGGGGAGAACGGAACGCATAGGGATCATAAAGAACCCGTTCATGTTCGCCTTCTTTGATCCGCAGTTGATAGTTCGCCAGTTCGGGAATATCAATCACGCATTCAAAGAAATGCGGGTTATGTATCGACTGCATCGGGTATTCCTGTCGTTGTTCGGGCAAGAGAACCCATGCCGCCTCTGCGTTGGGTAAATAGGCTCGGACTGCCCACACCGTTTTACCGTCTTGTTCAATGGCATGGGGGCCAAGGACTTCAAAGGGGTCTTGGTGATGGTTCCAGACAATTTTGTTAACTTGATCAATGGCAATGGTCGTCATGAGTCTCTACTGCTCTACTACAAACGGGTTACTAATCGACGCTACGGTGGCTATTACTTTACATTTTTTAACAGTTTCAGAAAACCCTGACCTCTGCATTTTTGGAGAATTTCCATGTAATGGCAGGTTTAGAGTTGGGATTATGGTACTCGATTTTTTGAGCTTTAAAACAATTACTGATTAAAGTCCTGGGGGGAAGGGTTCATGGCAGAGGGTGTGAATGTCTTTGATCCGTTCAAATAGCCAAGGATAATCGCTTCGATATTCAGGAATTAAAGCTAAGGGACTCAGAAGAGCCGCGGCAGCTAGATCGGCAATACTGATGTGATCACCTACTAAATAGGGCTGGTCTTTCCAAACAGCTAACACTTCAAAAGCGGTTTTTAATCGGGTTTTCGCTTGTTCCACCGTAGCCGCATTGATTTGATATTGCCAGCGCACAACTTGAATCACCATCTGACTCGATAGGGACGGATCGATGGATTTTCCCTCCCCAGAACGAAATTGATAATAAACAAATCGAGTCGCGGTTCCAATACTTTCGTCTAACCAATCCTCTAATAACATTGCTTGAATCTGATCTTGGGGATTCGTTAAACATAAAGGAGGTTGAGGATAATACTGTTCTAAATAGTTAAAAATTTGAGTTGAATCTGCGATCGCCTTTGGCTGGGTGAAGTTGATCGCTTCAGGTTGGCTTTCTAATTCAGGTAATAAAACCGGAACCGTTGTTAGTCCGGTTAAGGGTTTCAATTTCAGGGTATGCAGTCCAGGGGTGAGATTTTTGACTTGATAAGAAATTCCTTTGTAGCCTAACGCTAAACGGGCTTTGCGACAGTAATGGGATGTACTGAATTGTAACAGGAGCATAAAAAATCAACCCAATAATCTCGGATGTCATATAGATCTCACAACTTGACACCGAACGGTTTGATTATATCCGTCAACTGTCAAATTAAGAATATTTTGGGGTTTTTTCGTGATTAGATAGTGAGTAAGTCAGTTTAAGCATTCAAGGTGAGTCGGTTTTGTTGGACATCCGTGCTAACGAACTTAACGCCTATTTCTATTCCCCCACACCACAAGCTGAAGTCAAGGTAGGTAAATTTTATGGCTGTTGCGTTTAAATCACCTTCTTCCCCTCAACGCAGACTTTCTCGTTCCGTTCATCTTCCGTCGACTCAAAGTAAGGTGATTTCTTTTGATCAAGCTCGCAAAAAACGGGTTAAAACGTCTTTGATGAATTCTGCACCCAGGGTTCAGTCTTCTTCCCCTCCACCACAACCAACGGTTGTTAAAGCGTTACCCAAACCTCAAAGGCAACCGTTGTGGTTAAGTTCTATGATGGTCTTGCAAAAGGTTTCATCGGTTGTTACTTCTGTTATGGTTGGCTCTACTTTAACTTTTTACGGTTTCATGGTTTATGGGGAGTCCAGTTGGACACAGGAGTATCCGAGATTAGAAAAGTTACGTGCGACTGAACAACAACTGCAAGCGGCTCAAGAACTGTTGAAAAATCAAATTGCTTTGGAAGCGGACAAGCCTACGACGGGTCTTGTGGTTCCTCAACCAACTGATAGGATTTATATTGAACCTTCTGATCCTCGTCCTGAAATCTTACCCGCACCGACAAGTCCCCTCCTCGACTTACAACCTTCCCCTCACTCAAAAGCAGACAAACCGCTAGGATATTAAAAGGTTGATTTGCGATCTCTCTACTCTCCCGTAATCCGCCTGTTTCCCCAGCTTTCGTGTTCCTATCCTATGGCTTCTTCGGATTCCTCTTCCGGTTCTCGTTCTCAACGGTCTGTTTCTTCTCCTCGCCAACGCAGGGGAAATAAATCCTCGATGGAATCAAAAAAGGCGACTGTTAGGGGTCAACGTGGAAAGCCTAGATTACAAAATCCCATCTTGATTAATCCCTTTGTTGCTTCTCAAAAGCATTCTATTTCTCCTCACACTCAAGAACGACCCTTGAGTCCTCTCGTGCCTCGATTAGCTCAACCTAACCGTTTAATTTTAGTTGGGTTGGTTCTCTTAGGGGGAATTTTAGGTCTAGGGATTAATTTATTTCGTTTACAAATTGGTCAAGAATCTTCTTTTCTGAAACAACAAGCCGCAGCCCAACAAGAACAACGAATTTTACCTTTTGTTCCTCGTCGCCAGATTACAGATAAAAGAGGAACGATTCTGGCTTTAGATCGACGAGTTTATACGCTTTATGCTCACCCAAAACTCTTTAAACAACCCGCTAATGAAATCGCTGAAAAGTTGGCTCCGGTTTTGCTGCGAGAAGATTTAACAACCCCTAATGCTAACGAACTTTTACAACTGTTTGGTACATCTCCGAGTGGAATTAAAGTTGCAGATTTTATTCCTGAAGAAGTTTCCAACCGGATTCAAAACTTAAGATTTGATGGATTAGAACTATTAGAAAATCGTCAACGGCTTTATCCTCAACAGGATATTACTGCTGATGTGGTGGGTTATGTGAATCCTGAAGGAAAAGGTCAAGCCGGAATTGAATATAGTCAAGAAAGTTTATTAGAGCGCACCATGCCTTCGTTGTCCTTTCAACGAGCCGCAAATGGTGCCTGGGTTCCTGAACAAATTGCTACCGGATTTATTCCCGTTGATGATTTACAATTACGGCTGACAATTGACGCTTCTTTACAACGAATTGCCCGTAAAGCATTGCAAAAAAACGTTGAAGAATATAAGGCGAAACGGGGGACGGTGATTGTTATGGATGCCACGGATGGAGGAGTGCTAACTTTGGTGAATGAACCGTCTTATAACCCTAATCAATACTATAAATTTGATTTAGAACGCTTTAAAAATTGGGCTTTAACTGACCTTTATGAACCCG
Source organism: Planktothrix sp. (assembly GCF_046067725.1). Taxonomy (NCBI): domain Bacteria; kingdom Bacillati; phylum Cyanobacteriota; class Cyanophyceae; order Oscillatoriales; family Microcoleaceae; genus Planktothrix; species Planktothrix sp. The sequence goes on along the minus strand of NZ_JBJUDF010000277.1, from coordinate 1,607 downwards.
GTTCAACTTTTAAACCGATTAATGTTGCTTTAGCTTTGGAAGCGGGAGTGATTCAAGCGGATACCATCATTAATGATGAAGGGAATATTCAAGTGGGAGGCTGGCCGATTCAAAATGCTGATGGTGCGGCCAGAGGTGCAATTAATATTACCGATATTGTGAAATATTCGAGTAATGTGGGGATGGTGCGAATTATTCAACGCATGGAACCTGATGTGTTTTATGAAGGCTTAAAACGCTTAGGATTAGGAACAACGATGGGAATTGATTTACCTTTTGCAGCCACCAGTACCTTAAAAACAAAAGAGCAATTTATTTCCGCCCCCATTGAACCCGCAACCGCCTCATTTGGTCAGGGATTTTCCATTACTCCAATTCAATTAGCTCAACTTCATAGTTTGTTAGCCAATGGCGGGAAATTGGTGACTCCCCACGTTGTTCAAGGGTTATATAACAGTAAAGGTCAATTGTATTGGAAACTTCCTCTCCCTGAACCGAAACAAGTGTTTTCTAGTCAAACGGCTAATTCTGTTTTACAGATGATGGAAAGTGTGGTTAAAGAAGGAGGGACGGGAACTCGCTCGGCTATCGAAGGTTATCGCATTGGTGGAAAAACGGGGACAGCCCAAAAAGCATCTCCTGATGGTGGCTATTCCTCTAATGCGTTAATTACCAGTTTTGTTGGTATTTTAAGTGTTGATCATCCTCGTTATGTGGTTGTAGCGGTGGTGGATGAACCCCTCGAAGGTCGCGCTGGCGGAATTGTGGCAGCACCCATTGTCAAATCTGTCATGGAAGGGTTAATTCATTTAGAAAAAATTCCTCCTTCATCCATTCCTTCAGAAACTTCCCCGGATAATTAGCAGCGTTTTATCGATATTTCATATTTTGAACCAGCCAGTTAAATTTAGCTTGAGCTAACACTAAAAATTCCTGGGTATGTTCACTAAATTCTTCTGGTTCTGGCTGCTCTATTTTATCTTCGCTCAAATCATCGTAACCTAAACGCCGAATGGTTCCTCGCATCCGGCTGGCTAAACACAGGGATAAACCCTGATAAAATCGGGAAGCAAATTTAGAATCACTGTGCAGTTTATTATTGAGTTCAAATCGAGAAATTGCTAAAACTTCAGTTTTTTCTAAGGCTTTCACGGTTGCTAAAGGGGGACGACTATCAATAAAAGAAACTTCTCCAACCACTTCTCCTTTACTGATATGAGCTAATTCTCGATCTTCTTTCGCTCCGATCACCACCGATAACAATCCATCCATGACAAAATATAACGCATTAATCGGCCGTCCTTCATAAATTAATCGTTCACCTGGGGGAAGTTTCTCGACTTTGGCTTTATTGATAATCCAGCGTAGATCATCATCGGTGAGTCCCCCTAACAGGAACAGGGCTTTGTCGGTTGGGTGAGTCATGTTTGAATAAAATTCCTATTCGTTATTAAAATATTATGAATTGATTTTAATACGGTTTAAAAACTTCATAAGCTCTTCATGAAACTGATGAGTTGCTTTCATGTAGCAACCCTGACCCGCTTGTTCTAAAATAACAATTTGCACATTTGACATAAACTGCTGAAGCAATTGGGCTTGCTCCA
>NZ_JBJUDF010000276.1:0-5038 GCF_046067725.1 Planktothrix sp. | reverse complement strand
GGGGTTATGTAAAGATCAGAAGCCAGTTTTCATTTTCATCAAAGGACTGTAGATTCCAAAAGAAGATCAACCATCCTGAATGTTCACCTCAGCAGGGTTGATTTGTACTTGATATGGGAATCAAACGAAGATGATAAGCTAGAGTAATTCCCTTGAAGTTAGGAGATCCTCAATGGTTGCAAACAATGGGATGGTAACTCCTGTGGTTCCTGTACCTAACAGTGTTATAGTTGCTAGGTTTCATGCCCTATCTGACCCTTTGCGTTTGCAAGTTATCAATCTGTTACGGGAACAAGAATTGTGTGTTTGTGAATTGTGCGAACAATTGGGAGTCAGTCAGTCTAAACTTTCCTTCCACTTGAAAACCCTGAAAGAAGCATTATTAGTACAAAGTCGTCAAGAAGGACGATGGATTTACTATCGTCTTAACCCTAACCAATTTAAAGTTTTAGAAGAATATTTGGCACAGTACCGCTATTTCAGCAGCATTGCAACCTCCCACAAGGGTTGTGATTGACAGCCGTCTCAGGATGTCCTGGTGGCTGAAAAATTGAAAAGGTCTGTATCTTTTTTAACCAACTTGAATGAGTGTTTTCTTGTATTGCTTCTAGGATGTGAAGAACTTCAATTCTTAATATCAATCTATATCTTAAGATATAGAAGTCTATTTTCTCTATCCCGAAAGAATGAAGTCAATTGAGTTTTAATAAATAAAAGTATCAAGGAATACTTTTTCAGTTGATTCTGAATCCGACATTGTATGTAAAAATGGATCATTATGTAAACTGGAGGGTGAAAAAGATGACCAACCGAGGTTCGTTTTACTGGAGTTCCCGTTATCGAGGAAAAGCAACTCCTGAAAATGTTGTGTTTAATGCGAATTTGCAGGAATTTGCTCAGAAGGTCAACTTTATTGTTGGCTTGCAAACCAGCGGGAAACTTTCGGTAGAAGAATCTTATGTACAAATTGAAACCTTATGGGAACAACTTCGAGAAAGTAAACAACATCTGGGAATTGGCAAAAAAGCAGGATAGTCAACTGAATTTAAAGTTATTTAAGCCAGGGTGCAGATTATCTGTCTCCTGGCTTCTTTAGCAACTTTGGAAGAGAATTTTACCTTATTTCCAATTAATTTATTTCCTTTGGGAGATGTTTTGTCTATTTCAAAAGAAGTTCTGGTTTTATTAAGAAAAATGTAAAACTTTTGTTAAGCTTATCTATAATTATAGCATAATTAGCGTAGTTTGCTCTATTCTAAACACTAGACAATTTTAAGGATTCTAGTTGGAGATTCCACTAGAGTCCGTCCCAAAATTAAATTTGTTTTCGCTCAAAACTTTTGGAATTTAGGATCAAGAGGCTACACCCTCAAGAACAACTCATCGATAGAGACAGGTTCTCTCAAATAATTTAATTGTTCTTTCTAATATTCCTAAACTCGATAGTTCATCAATAGATTAAATGTTCATACCCTCATGGCGTCCCTGAGTAAAAAGGCAATTCAAGGTACAATTTGGACTCTATTTGGCTATGGAGGAAGCCAAGTTTTACGATTTGGAGGAAACTTAATTCTAACTCGTCTCCTCCTGCCCGAATTATTTGGTTTGATAGCCTTAGTCAATACCTTTATTACAGGTCTGAACCTATTTTCTGATATCGGAATTCGACCGAGTATTATTCGGAGTCAGCGAGGAGATGATCCAGAATTTCTAAATACGGCCTGGACAATTCAAGTTTTTCGAGGACTAGGGCTTTGGATTATCTGCCTATTAATTACAGTTCCTCTTGCTAAATTTTACAACGAACCCGAACTTTTGTGGATTACACCCATTGTCGGTTTTAGAACGGTTATAGCAGGGTTTGAATCTACATCTTTAGCCAGTCTGAATCGCCATTTAAACTTAAAAACCCTAACAATTTATGACTTTATTGTCCAAGGATTAAGCCTTGGGGTAATGATTCTTTGGGCGTGGATTAGTCCTAACATCTGGGCATTAATTGTTGGAGTTTTAATTTCCTCCTTGTTTGGATTAATTAGGAGCCATTACTTAAATACCGGAATGCCCAATCGTTTTGCTTGGGATCAAAGTGCCTTAAAAGAATTAATTTCCTTTGGACGCTGGATTTTTGTTTCAACAGTGATGACATTCTTGGCATCTCAATCTGATCGTTTGATTCTCGGTAAATTATTAACCTTAGAAATGTTAGGGGTTTATACCGTTGCTTTTGCTTTAGCAGATCTTCCTAAATCTCTAATGCAAGCAGTGATGGGGAAAGTTGTTTTTCCGGTTATTTCTAAACAGTTAGATCTGCCTCGCTCCCAACTTCGGCAAAATATTCTCGACAAAAGAAAGTTATTATTATTAATGATCTGTTTTCCCTTAGCTATTCTAGTTTGCTTTGGAGATCAATTAATTTTGAGTTTATATGATCAAAGATATGAACAAGCCGCTTGGATGCTGCCGATTCTAGCTTTGGGAATGTGGCCATTTATCCTCCACAGCAGTATTAATAAAGCTCTATTTGCGATTGGAAAACCCCTCTATATTGCTCTAGGTAATGTATTCAAGCTGTTGTACATGGTGATTTTACTGCCGTTATCCTTTTCTATGATGGGAGTTCTAGGAGCGATCATCGTTGTTGCATTTAATGATATTCCCTCCTATATTGTCGTTAACTATGGGCTTTGGCAAGAAGAACTTTTAGGTTTAAAACAGGATTTAGGAGCTACTTTCATTCTATTAGGGATGATTGTTCTACTAGGCGGAATTCGATATGCTTTAGGAGGGGGATTATCCATTGATAGTGTCTTTTAGCGTCTAAGTTAGTCAACAATAAACACCTTTTTGAATCAGGAAATTAACCATGAAAATTACCTTTGTAATGGCCAATTGGAAGAGTTTAGCAGGAGGAGTACAATCGACCGGAGATCTAGCTTATCACTTACAGAAACGAGGTCATGAAGTCTATATGGTCTCTCCTCAAAAACGCAGACCGAGCGGGCTTCAGCAAGTTAAATCTCTTTTAAAAGGTAAAGGGTTAATTCCCTGGAAACGAACCGGGCCTTCCCATCTCGACAATCTTGATCTGCCTCGTCGGATTTTAGATCATCCACCGCCAGTCACCGATGCTGATATTCCTGATGCCGATATTGTGATAGCAACTTGGTGGGAAACAGCAGAATGGGTGGCTAATCTTTCCCCCTCTAAAGGAGCAAAAGTATATATGATTCGCCATCATGAAACTCACGATTATTTACCTAAAGAACGGGTCGCAGCAACCTATCGGTTACCTCTCCATAAAATTGTGATTTCTCAGTGGTTAGTAGACGTTATGGACAAAGAATATGGAGATCAAAATGTTTCCTTAGTGCCGAACAGTGTCGATTTCAAAAAATATTATGCTGAGCCTCGCAAAAAACAAACAGTTCCCACCGTAGGAATGCTCTATTCCCCCTTGTATTGGAAAGGCTGTGACATCAGTTTAAAAGCATTTGCGTTAGCCTCTGAGCAAATTCCTAACTTAAAATTAGTTTGTTTTGGAACTAAACCTCCTGTTCCTGAATTACCTTTACCCCCAAGGAGTGAATTTTTCTGCCAGCCTCCCCAAGATCAAATCAAAGATATTTATGCTTCTTGTGATGCCTGGTTATTTGGAAGTCGCTTTGAAGGGTTTGGACGGCCGATTTTAGAAGCAATGGCTTGCCGTACTCCAGTGATTGGCGTGCCATCGGGTGCGGCTCCAGAACTCCTCAGCGACGGAATTGGAATCTTAGTCAAACCGGAAGACCCAGAAGAAATGGCTGAAGCCATTGTTAAGATTTGCCAAATGTCCCAAGAACAGTGGGGTCAGATGTCGGAACGTGCTTATACCAAAGCAATTAGTTATACCTGGGATGATGCGGCTTTATTGTGTGAACAAGTCCTTGAAAAGCTACTTCGTTCTTAAACCTTTTAAGTCGTGCTAATTATTGCTACAGAACAAACCTAAACCTTGAATCAAAAGGAGTGGTGTAATGCTCAAACCCCAATTTATTATTATCGGTGCAGCCAAATCGGGGACAACAACCCTGTATCAATATTTATGTCGCCATCCTCAAATCTTTATGTCTACTCCAAAAGAACCCGATTTCTTTTCTGTAGATAGCCATTTTGCAAGAGGGATGGGCTGGTATGAATCCTTATTTCAAGATGCCAAACTTGATCAAATTTGTGGAGAAGCCTCAACAACTTATTCCCGGTTACAACAATACCCCCATACGGTAGAACGCCTAGTCAAAGCGTTACCAATCGACAGTAGTTTTTATCTTTATCAAATCGAACAGTATCTAGCATTTTATCCCCGTTCTTCATTCTTATTCCTCCGTATGGAGGAGTTAATTCAACATCCTCATGAAACGATTTGTAAAATTCTGGCTTTTATTGGTGCTGATCCCAATATTAATTTAACTGAGGAAAGTACCCTAGTTGCCAATAAAGCTGAGGATGATCCAGAATGGTTTATACGGAAACAGATGACCTCTTCTTTCAACCAGATTCCAGGGGTTGAGCAGATCAAGTCCCTCTTACCTCAATCATTGAAAGATCAAGCCTATCAATGGATACGTCGTTTCAAATACAAAGACTGGAAATCCAAACAATATATGCCCCCGCCTATGCGTCCAGAAACTCGCCAAATGTTATTAGAAAAATATCGAGAACCCAATCAAAAACTTGCTGAGTTTTTAAATTGGGACTTATCTCCTTGGAACTGTTAAACCTTACAATTGATCCTTCAAAACTTAGGAGAAAAAAATGACTCAATCTTTAAGCTTCTGTCTCGACTATGATTATTTACATGATCTGGCAGAAAAAAATTGCCAATCCTACGCTCAAGCAAAACCCTTTCCCCATATTGTGATGGATAATTTCTTGCCAGAATGGGTTTTAGATCAAATTTTAGAAGAATTTCCCAAACCCGGAGAAATCAATTGGCAAAAATTTGATGCAGCCGCCGAAAAAAAATTAGCCTCGACTTCCGAATTACAGATGGGTGAAG
>NZ_JBJUDF010000275.1:0-8044 GCF_046067725.1 Planktothrix sp. | reverse complement strand
CTCCATTAATCCTTGATCACTAGCATTTCCCTTGAGAAATCCCATATTGCGACTGCGACTAATCGTTACCCCAATTCGACTCATGGGATCAGTTAAAAGTATCACTGTACTTGTATTGGGTGTAACACTCATCACTCGTCCAGCTAATCCCCCTGGAGCCACCACTAAATCGTGATTCCGAATTCCCTGTTGACTTCCACGACCGATAATAATTTGTTTCCACCAAATATCAGCACTGCGACCAATTACTGGAGCAATAATCCCTTTTTCTTGCTTTTTAGAATTGACATAATTTAACAACCCTTGTAACTTTTGATTTTGGTTTTGTAACTCTTGAATTTGAGCTTCTAACTGATTAATTCGAGGAGCAACTTGTCGAACCAGTTTCTCTTGTTCCGTAACCGTTGCTGTTGCTAAATGAAAGGGACGAGTTAACCAATAATACATTTCATATAAAGCTGCCCCTTGAGTTTGTCGCACTAAAGTCGCCGCTAAAACAGCCAAACCTAGTAAAATAAATTGATTGCGACTGCGATTCCACCAACTCCGTGTTTCCATACCCATGATCATTAAATCCCTAAAAAAATTTGAGGATGGAAGTATGACCATCCCCGATTTCCCCCCAGAAGATCACCTAGAGATTTCGTGAACCTCCAGTAAACACCCGTTCCAATTGTTTAATTTCTAAGACCCGACCTGTTCCTAACACCACACAAGATAAAGGATCGGCTGCAATATGAGTAATAATTCCGGTTTCATGACTGATTAAACTATCAATTCCCTTCAGTAAAGCGCCTCCCCCAGCCAACATAATTCCGCGATCAATAATATCAGCCGCGAGTTCTGGGGGAGTTCGTTCCAAAGTGCGTTTGATGGCATCAATAATAATTGATAACGGTTCTGACATACTTTCGCGCACCTCTGGTGCTTTAATTGACACCGTTCGGGGTAAACCCGATAATAAATGAATTCCCCGAACTTCCATAATAGTATCTTCTTCAGAATAGACGGGATAAGCAGAACCCATCCTAATTTTAATATTTTCCGCCGTTTGTTCCCCAATCACCAAGTTATGAACTTTTTTCATATACTGGATGATAGCCTCGTTCAGTTCGTCTCCTGCCACCCGCACCGACTCACTCAAGACCGTTCCCTGTAAACTCAAGACAGCAACTTCTGTAGTTCCCCCTCCAATATCAACAATCATATTTCCCGTTGGTTCTGCTACGGGTAAACCCGCACCAATGGCGGCGGCGACAGGTTCATCAATTAAACGAACATCTCTAGCACCCGCTTGAGATGCGGCTTCAATCACGGCCCGTCGTTCAACTCCGGTGACTCCACTAGGAATTCCAATCACAATTCGAGGCGCAATTAAAGTTTTACCATCATGGACTCGCCGAATGAAATGTTTGAGCATTTGTTCAGCGACATCAAAATCCGCAATCACCCCATCCCGTAAGGGTCGCAACGCAATTACATTTTCTGGAGTGCGACCTAACATTTTTTTGGCTTCTTCGCCAACGGCTAAGGGTATCTTTTCCTGTTTGTCAATGGCAACTACAGAGGGTTCTTGTAGTACAATCCCTTTACCCGATACATACACCAGCGTATTAGCGGTACCGAGGTCAATACCCATGTCCCGCGATAAGGAAAAACGACTCAAAAGACCCACTGTTGTTTACGCCCCCACAATCCAAATTTTTTTAACAATGTTTGATAGAAGTTTGACATAGAGCAAGCAACCGATGTGAATTCTATTACGTTTTTGTGTTTGCGTCTAGTGACCTTGATTTCAGCCCAGATCGGCACTCACCCCCCTGACGCTGACTATAGCCATAGTTCGGTGGTTTCCAGACCGGATCAGGATTGATGTCTCGACAACAACCCCCTGTTCACTGTTAACCCTGAAATCGAATACAATACCATCAGGGTAGTTCACTACGCCTATATCATTTGTAATCGTTTGTCAATTTATTATTAATTCAAAGAATGAGTCTGAATATTGTTACCTTGGTTGGTCGGGCTGGCAGAGATCCAGAAGTCAAATATTTTGGTGCGAACCGTTAAGCGTAAAAGCCATCAACCCTTGATGACGTGACGCTTGCAAGGATTTGTAAAATAACTGCAAAACCTTGACAACTTAATTTCTGAGTGGGTGAGATTCTTAAGAAATGTTACGAAAACATAAAACTTAACAAAATCTTTAGAAATCAATTCCCGCCATCTAAATGCAAGATGAAGCAATGCCCCCACTGGGGAGAATGACCATCAAACTGGTGAAGCGGGGCGTAACGGAGGTAACTCTGAACCTAACAGGGAATCCCTTCTAGTGAGGTGAGTATGAGTAAGGAAAACTGAATCTGCGATTGAACCATCGTCATTGACAACAGCCTACATAGGTTATTGGCTGGGCCAAAAGGCAAGGATAAGGGCTAGGCAACTCGAAGTTTGACCTAGAGCATTCCCAAAGAAACCCGGTGGATAGCAGAACTCTAACCTCATCGCAAAGCAGGAATTAGGAACGGGATAACTTCTCGGTCATCTCTCAGGAGGTCGAATACCTGAGTAGGCAGTCAAGCCGCATGATGCCAAGAAGCGAGATTGATTCAGAAGCCAACGCCTTTAGGAAAGCTAAAGGATATGCTGACGGAATCACGGTGATTTGGAGATAGAAAATCGAGTCAAGGTAAAAACGTCATGGACACGGCTATTAAACCGATGTATGAATGGGAAACAATAAACTGGGCAAAAGTCCAGAGATCCGTTTTCAAGCTTCAAAAGAGAATCTATCAAGCCTCTGAACGTGGTGATGTTAAGGCAGTTCGGAAGTTACAAAGGCTGTTGACTAATTCGTGGTACGCCAAAGTTTTGGCTGTCAGGAAAGTGACCCAAGATCATAAGGGAAAAAACACTCCCGGCACTGATGGGATAAAACGTCTTCGTAATCCTCAGAAAATCAGGTTAGCCCAAGAGTTACACTTCAATGACAAATCCGACCCCACCAAAAGGGTATGGATTCCAAAACCGGGTCAAGAGGAAAAAAGACCTCTGGGAATACCCACGATGACAGATAGAGCGAAACAAGCCCTAATGAAACTGGCCATTGAACCCGAATGGGAAGCTAAATTTGAGCCTAACTCATACGGATTCAGACCGGGACGGTCAGCACATGACGCAATATCGGCAATATACAATGGCATCGTTCAAAAACCGAAATATGTTCTTGATGCCGATATTGAAAAATGTTTTGACCAAATTAACCATGAGAAACTACTCGAAAAGTTGAATACCTCACCCACCTTTAGACGGCAAATTAAAGCATGGCTAAAAGCAGGTGTAATGGAAGGCGAGCAATTATTTCCAACCCCTGCTGGAACTTCCCAAGGAGGTGTTATATCGCCATTATTGGCAAATATAGCTCTACACGGGATGGAAAAAGCCTTAGAAGGTAAATTCAAACGAAGAGTCGGTAAAACCCAACAAAAGCGGGATATAAGCTTTGTTAGATATGCCGATGATTTTGTAATCATGGATGAAGATTTGGATGTAATCCTCGAAGCAAAATCAGTAATCAAAGAATGGTTAAAAGAAATGGGGCTAACTCTCAAAGAAAGCAAAACCAGAATCACTCACACTTTTGAAAAATACGAAGGTACAGTGGGATTTGACTTTCTAGGTTTCAATATTCGGCAATACCCAGTTAGTGACAAACAAAGTGGGTCAGTTGGTGGAACCGAAATGAAGAGAGGACATAAAACGCTCATCAAACCCAGTAAAGAAGCGATCCAAAAACATTTGGATAAGATTGACGATTTACTAAGAAGGAATCGTCACTCAAGCCAAGAGCAAGTTATAAACGCCCTAAACCCGGTAATACGAGGATGGGCTGCTTACTACTCAACGGTAGCTAGTGCCAATACCTTCAACAAAATCGACAGCATAATCTTCTCCAAACTCAGAGGATGGGCGAGGGGTAGAAGTGGACGAGGACAGAATCAAACTGAAACCGTCTCAAAATACTGGGGAGTCAACAGAGGATTAGGCTGGATATTTATCACCCCTGACAACAAATATGTACTGGAAAAACACCAGAACATGAAAATTTGTCGCCCTATCAAAGTAAAAGACACAAAAAGTCCTTTTCACGGAGATTGGATATATTGGGGACAAAGATTAAGTCAACATCCAATGCTAAGAAATATGGCATCCAAACTTCTTAAAAAAACAAGAAGGAAAATGTAACCACTGTAATCTGAGATTCATTAGTATTGACTTGCTTGAAATCCATCATATTGACTATTGTCGAGCAAACAACAAAATCAATAATCTTGAATTACTACACACGCACTGTCACGACATCAGACACGCGAATAAAGAGGTACTCTAACCAGCCAAGTCACTGAGGAGCCGTATGAAGTGAAAGTTTCATGTGCGGTTCTGAACGAGAGGTAGGAATGGCGACATCCCTATCGACTCTAATAGTCAGGTAGCGTTGTCTGTAATTTAACCTTAGCAGTTGATCGCCGGACTCGAAAAACGGATGAACCGGATTGGTTTAACTTGGAAATTTGGGATAAAACAGCAGAAGTAGCAGCGAACTATGTCCGTAAAGGAAGTTTGATCGGTATTAAGGGGGTGTTAAAATTTGAGTATTGGCAAGATCGCAACACTGGAGTCCATCGTTCTAAACCGGTAATTCGAGTGTATGAATTGCAACTGTTGGGTTCTAAGCGGGATGAAGAAGGTGTACCTCGGAATACTTATGATGAGTTTTAAGACGAGAATATTGTGGCTGAAGAACCCTTAGACATCATTCAAAGTCAATACCAAGCAGGTCAACTTGCCTTTGAGCAGGGACGTTATCGAGAGTCTGTTCAATATTTAGAGCAGGCTCGTCAAGCTGTGGAATCGAATTCTCGTCTGGGTGGAGAGATCCAAATCTGGTTAGTCACCGCCTATGAAGCTTCTGGTCAACGACAGGATGCGATCGCTTTGTGTAAACAGTTGGTTCGTCATCCCACCGTGGGAACTCGTCAGCAGGCGCGTCGGTTACTCGAAGTTTTAGAAGCACCTAAACTCTATATTGATCCAGAAGGATTTGTAAAAATTCCTGATTTGAATCATCTGGAGGAGAAGGAAAAGGCGCGTGTTTCCCAGTATTCCGTCACGTCTAAACCCGTTGCGGCCCAGTCCTCTTCTAATGCCCAGTTTCTAAACAACGTTGAGGGGGCCAAGACCCAAGATAATCAATTTCTGTGGATAGCCTTAATTCTCATACTACTGGTCAGTGGTGGATTATTCTGGTTCAGTTCGTTTTAAGTTCAATCTCCTACCGGGCTATCAACTTGGGGCAGAGGATCTTCCTTCGTGCATTGGTTGATACGCCTTGGTTGAGAGAACATCTTAACTTATATGTTTGTTAGCAAATGTTAGCAAAAAAGTATCGGAATTGGTTGATGGGACAATCAATCGCAACCTGTTGAGGGAATGGCTGACTCAATACTTCCTTTCCCTGTTATAGTTGAATTAAAGATAGAAGACAGGAAACAGAATATTGAAGAACAATAGGGTTAAAGGATGACTTGGAGTAGGGAAGATGCGGGCATCCAGAGATCAGGGCATCAGGTAATATTGGCTATTGTCAAGGAGAATATCTCTAAAACCCCAATACCCTAACCCCATACCCAGTCACCCCAGACCCCATACCGTTCTGACTTCTGGTTCCTGACTCCTGATTCCTAACTCTGCAACCTAGATCTGGGTTCTCGCTTCTGTGAGTTATTGCCTTAATCCTAAGTGCCCAAATCCAACTGATTCAGCAAACGAGAATCGCTCCACTTGTTGTCAATGTGGCTCTGATCTTTTGCTGGAAGGTCGCTATCGTGTCATTAAACAACTTGGTGGTGGTGGTTTTGGCAAAACCTTTGAGATTGATGATCAAGGAAAATTGAAGGTTTTAAAAGTTTTATTAAAAAACCATCCTAAAGCGGTTTCTTTGTTTAAACAAGAAGCTAAGGTTTTAAGTAATCTCAATCACCCTGGAATTCCTAAAGTTGATCCGGATGGATACTTTACCTATACGCCTAAAGGAAGTGATGAAACCCTCCATTGTTTGGCGATGGAAAAAATTGAGGGTTTAAATTTACAAGATTGGATGAAGGAACGGAAAAAAGAACCCATCAGTCAAGAACAGGCTTTTGAATGGTTAAAACAACTGGTGGAAATTTTAGATCAAGTTCATCGTTTGCAATACTTCCATCGGGATATTAAGCCTCAAAATATTATGCGGAAACCCAATGGACAGTTAGTTTTAATTGATTTTGGAACCGCACGAGAAGTTTCAGGAACCTATTTAGCCAAAGTCGAACAAGGACAAAATGTAACGGGTATTGTTTCCCCAGGTTATACGCCTCCCGAACAAATGAATGGCAAAGCGGTTCCTCAATCGGATTTTTTTGCTCTCGGACGAACGTTTGTTTATTTATTAACCGGAAAACCCCCCACCGCTTATCCTGAAAATCCTCGAAGTGGAAAATTATTATGGCGCAAAGGAGCCCCGAATATTTCCGATGAATTAGCCGGACTGATTGATTATTTAATGGCAACGTTTCCGGGTAATCGTCCCCAATATCCCCAGATGATTCTGCAATGTTTAAGAGACATTGATCTAAGTCCTCCAGCGAATAATCAAAATAGTCCGAGTGACTCGAAGGATACCTCGGATTCTAAACGTAAACGTTCTCAAGAAGAAGGGACAAATGCTGTCAAGAATGCTGGACTGAATTTCTCTGCTCCTCAGATTAAACTTCCTAAAATTTCGATTAAATATTTATCCATTTTCGGCACTTCTTTATTAGTAATGGGGGGAATTTATACTCAAATTGATGGCTATGTTCGCTATGGATTTATTCCAGCTAATCCCATTTTAATTTTAAAAAGTTTACCGAGCAGCATTTTTTTAGAGGGCTATAAACGAGCCGTGGGTGAGGTGTATGCCGTCGTGATCAGTCCGAATAATCAGAACCTCGCAGTAGGAAGTTTTGGAGCGATTAAAATTTGGGATTTAAAAACAGATGCTGAACCTCGTACGATTGCGGCTCATTCGAGTTGGGTTAAAGCGTTAGCCATTAGCCCTGATGGTAAAGTTTTAGCCAGTGGTAGCAATGATAAAACCATTCGCCTTTGGAACTTGAAAGATGGAAATCGAATCCGAACCATTGAAGGACACACGGGGGGGATTAATGTGATCGCCTTTAGTCCTAATGGTAAAATTTTAGCCAGTGGGAGTGATGATCAAACCATTCGTCTTTGGGATTCACAAACGGGTTCTCGACAATTAAATATTGCAGGTCATGAAGGTGCCGTTTATAGTCTGGCGTTTAGTCCTGACGGTCAAACCTTGGCCAGTGGCGGAAAAGACCGCTTGATTCGATTCTGGAACTTGCAAACGGGTACTCGCAAACGTAGCATATCGGGTCACGAAGGAGCCGTGAATGCTATTGTTTATAGTCCCGATGGTAAAACTTTAATCAGTGCTAGTGATGATGGTACGATTCGCTTATGGAACCCGAATACAGGGGAACAAAAAGCGGTTTGGAATCTTAATCATCATCCCGTTAAATCTTTAGCCCTAACTAAGAATGGTCAAACCCTTGTTAGTGCGGGTAATCATGTCATTGTTTGGGATGTGAAAACAGGGAAAAAACTAGCAACATTATGGGGTCATTCTAAACCCATTAATGCTTTAGATGTGAGTTCTAATGGTGAAATTGTGGTCAGTGGCAGTGAAGATAAGACAATTAAAATTTGGCAAATGCCTTAATCAGTTACCAGTTATCAGTTATCAGTTTAAACATTTTTAGACTGTTTTTGTGGTCAATTCCTATCCTATTTCTCGACTTAGAGATGAAAATGCAGCAAAAAACATCCGAGAAGAAGGGGTAAAAATCTTGTCAACAAATACCGTAGGGCATACGGAAATTCAAGCTTGTGGAGAGGATGTAAGACTCGTTGGTGCTTGCGCCAAAAAGCATTCTTCTGT
>NZ_JBJUDF010000274.1:0-18944 GCF_046067725.1 Planktothrix sp. | reverse complement strand
TTTGGATGAAATTATCGGCAGTTAGAAAGTTTGGGGCCGTCAACACAAAACGGTTATTTCCTACAGCCAATTGCCAATCATCGGTTAACAGGTTTTTTGTCTCCATTCTTCCCCCTCACCACACATTCTGAAATTTCCTTTGTTTCAATTCCTGATAGGCATTAAAAGGAATTTCAAGAGCTTACCCCATAAGGGTTTTAGCCGTTTTATTCAAGTTTTCTAAGTGCTTTCGTTCAATTATAGCACGAGTTTTGACGGTTTCGGCAATCAAAAATGCGCTAACCCCATTTTTGAACAAATCGTCTGGAATGCTTACTACGTCTTTCTTTTTGGCTTTTTTCTTCCCTTTCTTCTCCGAACAGCTAGAGGTTGTCGCATTTTTTAAGATTTGATACCAGAAATTATCTACTAACTCAACCCCATGATCCAATGCTAATTGAGCCAACCCTTTGAGCTTAACATTCTGACCGGAGTTAACATCACGAGCGACGGTATAACCACAATTAGCACAATGATGAATCCGTTGGGATAAGCTTTTTCGCTCTTCATGCCCACAATTAGCACAGCGTAAAGTAGTGCCATAAGCAGGAACCCGAATTACCAATTTATCGTGTTCTTTAGCTTTGGTTTCTAATAGTTCAATCGCCTGACCAATAGCAATATCGCTCCCCGTTCTATTACTTCCCTTCTTGCGTTTTTGATTGTTTTTCTCATAAACAACAGCCCCATTATCTGCCGTCACTGGATTACCTTGTTCATCGGTTTTAGTTTTAGCTTTTGCCTTCCGGTAGACGTTAGCAGGTTTGTAATCTTCAACAAAAATCACGTCAAACCACTTAACTAAATTAGTTGAATGCCAGTGATTAAACGACCGTCTATGACGTGCTATTTTTTCATGCAGTTTAGCGATCCTTTGATTCAACTTCTCCCAGTTTTTTGTCTTCCCGTTGTTCATCCTAAACTTACGAGAGAGACGTTTTTGCATTCGTTTTAATCGTCTTAAATTCTGTTTTAAAGGTTGGGCGGCTTTGATTGTATGACCATTATCAAGTGCCATAACGAACTGATGTCCTGGGTCAATTCCACAAGCTAACCCAGTCTTCTTAAACTTTTTAACCGGAACAGTAGCGGTAAACTGAACATACCAACCCGATGCTTTTTTACAGATCTTCATTGGGTTAAAATCAACGCCATACCACCGATTGTCAAAGCCTATAACCTCTACATATCCCAGTTTAGGAATATTGATGCTACTGCCTTTTATCCCAATATCCTTAGCGTTGTAATGCAATAGCGTCATCACCTTATCCCTAGCAGTCTTAAACCTTGGTCGGGAATGGCGACCCGCTAGGAATCCATCCCATGCTTTTGAGAGTTCATGGCTAACCCCTTGGATGAATTTAGCAGGGCAATCCGTAAATTTAACCTTGCGCTCCTGTCCTCTGACCATGTAGGTAATAATCCGGTCTTTGTGGTATTGATGACCGAATACCTTTAAGAATCCGTACAGAATAGATTTTTTGGAGTTGAGTGAGTCAATTTGCGGGGTATCCTTATCGATTGAGACGGGGTGAACCAACCCTTTTGAAGTCTCTTTTCTCTCGGTGCTTAGTTTCCAGTCGGGGATTTCTACTCTGACGAACTGTTTAAGCTTGCGATCATATCGTTGCAGAGGCATGGCAGGAACGTAAGACTTTGAAATCTTATCGTAAGGGTTCCAATCATTAAATTCTTCTATTAACCCCAGTGAGCGATTCCAGACCCACTTACAAACCAACATCCAATCTTCTAGGGTTCGTTCCTGCTCAGGGGACAGGATAAGCTTAAATTCTTTTGTGCGGACATTTTCGCTAACATTAGACATAGCCTATTAAAAATTGAAACGTATATATTGACATTTTCATTATATACAACTATCATTAATTTACCGACGTTTAGATCGGCAAGCTGAAAGGCTGCCCTTCGAGCCGAAACATTAGGATTAGGCGATGAAGAGGGAATTCTCTACCTAGATATAGGTAGCAATTAATGATAGGCAAAAATGAAACAAGAGGGGATTAATTTCCCCCTCTTGTTTTGCGATTAGTCGAAATTGCGGACATCGCCATTCATGGTTGTGAGGTAAGTTCCCACTCTTTAAATTGATTCCAATGCCTATCAGGAATTGAAATACTATGATAGAAAATACAGGTAAAATCAATGGCTTTAGTTGAAAACATTAGAAAGAAAATCAACAATTTGAATATTCTGCTAAATGCAAATAGCGATCGCATGGTAATCGGAGGGATAGCCTCCAACCTACTCCCAACGAATGCCTACTTAACCTTAAAACCTTTTCTGGTTAACGCGAAAATTGAACAAGGAATCCCCTGGCAGTTGCAGACTAAAACCTTTATTCCTGTCGGCGGGAAAATAAGAGCATGGGCAACAGATACCCCAGTTAATTTAATTTGGAATTTAGACGATGTTGATGCCTGGAATTCAGGAAATCAAGAAGATTGGAATACTCCCGAATCGGGGGATGCTTCTGTTTTATTAGACCTAACAGTTGTCCCTATTTAAGTTAAAATACGAGTAATCTATAGAGGATTTAATTATGGCTTGGATGGGAGCGAGATCTAACGTTGCTGCTATAACAGCTTTAAATGTAACTGATTTACAAGATAATATTGTCTTTGCTGCCACATCAGAATTGAAGTTTTTGTTGCTTCAAAAAACATCGACGGCTACTGCTGACAATTCAACGGTGTGGGCTGCTACTCCATCGGGACGATGGCATCTTGTAGGGGGGAATAATTCAGTTATTGAGCTTGCTAATTTAGCAGCATTAAAAGCTTTAACAACAGCTTCTCAGGATAGGTTTTACATCCTGAATACAACACCCCCAGTTATTTACAATTGGGATGCTCAAAGCACTGCTACGGCTGACGATAATTTAATTGTTAAGCTAACTTCTGTTACTACTGGACGGATGTATAAAATATATCCTTCTGGGGCTTCAACAATCGTCTCTGCATCAGCACCTACAACTGTATTGGCATCAGGAACAATTTATGTGTGGACGGAAAATACGAGCGGAACAAAACCTGCTGATGCTGATGGTAATTATCCAAATTCAACTATTACTTATGTTAGTAATGGTACGATTTGGAAAACGATAAATGCTTGTAAAATTCATTATCTGGGAAGTCCTACATCGGCAGGTAAACTTCCTAATGACATTCAAGAGGAATGGGTGGATTTAAATTCGGGCGGATATCGATATGGTGTTACAAATCAAAGTTCAAGTACACTAACATGGGAGATTATTTAAATGCGATTATTAACTTGCGGTTCTCGGTCAGAAGTTCCATCGGAAATTATGCAAAATTTTGATGGTGTTTTTGCTGGTTATTTTTGGGATTTGTGGAGTCAGCAACCAAATGTGAATATCAAGAAAATTGCTGATAAGTATAATAAAACAGAGATTTGGTCAACGTTCCTTTACGGTAACAATCATCAATCCCCAGACCCGGCATCAGGAACTAGCACGATTGAAGATTGGGTAAAAAAACGAGTAAGTACATATTCTTTTGTAACGCATTGGAATTTAATAAATGAGTTTATTGATGATAGAAACAATTACAATCCATACCTAAACTATCAATATGAAGATATCAAAAAATATTTAATAGCAGCAAAAGAGGCTAATCCAGCTATCAAATTAATAATATCTGATTTCCGGCCGTATCAACTTGATAGATGGCGAAAAATCAAGGATATTTGTGAACAGTTATTGACAGAGGGTGTCCCTCTTGATGGCGTGGGGATTCAAGTGCATTTCAAAACAACCAACGCATATTCACCTATTCCGGGTGTTCCTTATGTACTTGATGCCTTGCCGAAAGTTATAGATATGTTTTCGGGGTTAACTTCAGTCCATTTAACAGAGGTCTCTGGATGGCGGCATTATACCGAATCACCGGATAAACTTATCCCACTATGGGATAAGTTTTTGGTATTAGCTCGAATCAAAAATGTTGAAAGCATTTGTCCTTGGTGGCTAAATGAAACCGATGAAAACTACCCCAGGAAAATGCCATCATTTGAGGAATTTTTGGGTTCTGGAATCTATGATAAAGATTGGAATCAAAGGTTAAGAATCAGTATTTAACTATTGAGTATTGGATATTAAGGCAAAAAACACGCTATATCCAATACTTGCCCTGCAATAGTATTTTCCCAAAAGGTATTAGTCGCACCCGCATAATTCGGATTAAGGCTTGGGTAATATGCCCCGCCTTCTAAGCTTTGTTTTAAACCTATCTTATTAATAGTAATATCAACGCTTCTCTCGATTGGAATAGAATCTTCAAATAACATTAAATTATCACTCCAATACTCACCGAACCGCCAATAATAAGTAGTGCCGTCAAATTGAAAATCCTCTTCAGAAGCTACAAGTTTATATTCTATAAATCTAATTTTTTTTGTTGTTTGATTATTAACTCCTATTCCGGGGTTAGGGTTAGGAATCCCTAAGCCTTTTAATTGTATTATTTGTTTTGATGGGATTAAATTCACGGGTTTACCGTTTTCTCCTCTCTCAACGGTCATTATTTCTAATTCAAAATTAAAGTATTCTTCAGAGGTTGAAAAAGCCTCTATAAATGGCTGTAGTTTACTTTTAGAACCCAGAGGTGAATCAAACGAATTTCCATTAGTAGGCTCCGCTACATCATAATAATGATTGTATCTAAGATTTTTTAATAATTTTGTTTCAGGAAGACTGTCTCTAAATGTCATTAAGCCACGCTCCTCTTAATTTCATAATAGGAAATGATCTAGGGGATATTCTAACCCATTTTTGAATTAGATTATTTTTAATAATAGCACTCCCCAGAAAGCAATTATACTCTACTATTTTATCAATGAATCCATAATTACCGCTTTCAGTGCTTGTATAATCATAAAGAAAGCTATTGGGATAACTAGGGTTATAATCGTTGGCTTCATGTCTGGGAGTCCTGCCATAACCTGAGAATAATCCAGGTGTTTCAAAGTAAAGATTTTTACCTTCTCCTGATGTTCCGTTTAACGAATAATCAACAAAATGATTAGCAGGTTTCTCACTCAATAAATAAATAATCCAATCCAAATCAGTCCACGATTCTTGAGGTGTTAGAAAAGGTGGGAATGAGTAAGGGGGGAGTTCGTCTGCATATCGTTTATCAACACCTAATCCGACTTGAGGATATACAATTGGATAGCCACAATAGCCCCGTTTTCCGGTTGTTGGTGGCACAATTCCATTAATCGGGAGAATATCGGGGACTGTCCAATCACCTGAGTCTGTTGTTATATTAATAAACTGCAACGGTTTTACTTCTGTCGTATGGTCTAATAAAACATAATCTTTTGTTATCTCATGAGTCCATCCATTTTGTGATATAGTTTGATTTTCTCCTCTTGAATAAGTGACATCTTCTACAATCACCATGTCACTTTGTCTAATTTTAAATACTCGACATTTATTAAACCAATCAACTTGCGGAACGACAGCACCAGTGGTATTAAGATAATTACCTGTACCTGGTGGAAATATTAATGTCCTGGTTTCAATTGTCCATGAATTAAAATTTTCGGAATAGTGTCTTTCGTTGTTATAAGGAGTTGCATAAGGTTTCTCACCAGCTTTCCATTCCCTGAAAGGGGCGTATAAAATCTTGGCATAAATATATTCTGAATCTAATTCTATAAATCCCTTGAATAGTTCGGAAGTCCACTCAGCAACAACAGGTTGTAGACCCGACGTTGGAGAAATATTTTTGTTGTAGAATGCTGCATTCCCATACTGAACTTTTGTTGCACGGGTCGGAAATCTAATTGGTAATTTAACTTCTTTATCTTGTCCATCTCCTTGCAGATTGACAAAGATTTCAGAATACCTGCCGTAATAGGTTGCGGAAGTCACCGGGGGGATAACTTCGGGGTCTGGGTCGTCGGGGAGTCCGCCACCGTTTAAGTCTCCGGTTGTAGAGCATCCGAAAGGGTTTGCGACTACTTTTAATGAAATACCACTATCTAGCTCCCAATAAGAAGCAGCTTCACCTAATAATGTAGCAAAATCTCCTAGTTGATTTCGCGTCCCTTTAAATACGACATATCCACATCCGGTGTCAAGAGTAATGTCACCACTATAAACCCATTGTTCGTCATCATATATTGAAAAAGCACCACCTCCCGCTCGATACCAATCATAAGGATCAATATTAGAATTGCAAACAAAACTAGAGGCTTCATGAGCGACCCAGGCGTGTCTACTCTGTAAATTAAAACTGTCCTGATGGTCTTCTTCTCTATAATAAGCATAAGTTTCATCGGTATTAATACCAGAAGAACCAGGTGGGATATAAACACCTCCTCTTGGCCAGTAATATACATTGCCTTCAGTAAAAGCTGATTTGTTCCACCGTCTAACTTCCACATTATAACCAATAGTTGCCCCAAATAAATTCATCGGGATATCTAACCCTTGAAACAATATTGCTTTATTGATAGGTAATATTGGCGACATTCCAAAAAACCAAGGCCCTGCGCCATCAGACCTATCATTCCAAAACGCTCCTTTTGTATGTAAATCACCAACCCGGCTTGGTAATAAATTTAAAATATTAAAATCTTCTTTCGTATATGGATTGGTATTATTTCCAATTGTAAATAATGCGACGACTAAATCTGCTGGGTTTAAACCTGAACCAGCATCATTACCAGACTGAGGAGCATATTTAGAATCTAATTTCCTAATTAAACAATCTGAAAGTGTGGCATAATTTCCACAATTATCCGGCATTTCATGACAGAAAAAGGATTGTTCTGCACCTTTTGAAACAGGATATAATGGTTCCATTCTCCGCCATGAACGAATGGGGGAAGTATATTGAAACAATTCATCTGTTTCTGTTAGTTTAGAGTATAAAAAGGCGACTCTAACAGGATTTTGAGCGTAGGTCTTAAAGCGATATTTTCCAGAAAATGACATAATATTAAATAATAATAATTTCAGAGTTAAAAGAAACCTGCGTTACTATTTTATCATAATTTATTCCCTGACCCACAGGAGAGGTATAACCATAAGCAAAAGAGACCAATGAATCATTATTTTTGTCAACTGAATACAAAAATAATATATTAGCTTTATCTTCAGTGTTAATCAAGCTAACACCCGTTGATAACTGAATAGACACCCAAGGGGATAGGGTTGAGACACTGCCTAGAATTTGAATATTTGTATGGGGAATTTCTGTGGTTGAGTTATCGATAATTCCCCTCAGAATGTCATCTGATTTAACTGTAATAACCCCTTCATTATTAACAATAAGAGATATTAAAGTTTGGGAACTATAGCCAAACCCAGTAAACCAATCATTATCACTACTAAACCAACTTAAACACTCCCTAGAGAAGCAATCCAAAGGCGGGGCTGTTGTTGTATTGTCAGAGTTTTTATCGTAATTTGAAACTGATATAACCTCGTTGCCATTGTCCCCAATTCTGAACAAGAATAAAGATTTTGCATTCTTAATTTGGGTTGGTTTGACTCTTAAATCATTTAACGCAACAAACACCGGAGACGATTCTGGTCTAGTATAACTGAAAGGATTTTTAATCGCTGCGGTTCCGAGAGGAGAGGTTAAGAACTCACTCTCAGAATTTAAGCACAACCATTCTGAGTTAGTCGTGGAATAAAATTCAGGGATAATAGGAGAAAATCCCACCCCATAACTCGCCTCACTCCCCCATTGCTTCTTGGCTATATACTCCAAAAAGTCAACAGTAGGGAGCAGGGAAATAGAGCTAACATAATCAGGAGATGTCATGGCGATCGCCTTCAATTACTGGCAGAAAATATATATTCTCTTTCTCGTCCTTAACAACACGGATTCTAGCCTTTCTCCCTTGATTATCTACAAGATTTCCTTCCATCTCTTCTCTAATTTGAACCTGTTGCTTTTGCTTTTCTACTATCATTCCAATTCCTCAAATATTTACTATTATTCTATCATTGATCATGCTAAAATTAAAACAGCCAATAGAGATGCAACTCCACTGGCTGATGTGTGAACTCTTAGAGGGTAAAAAGCTCACGGTATGATTGTACAACAATTATCGCTTTTTGAGACAGAAACAATCCCAACAGGGAAAGAATCAGACGAGAACTATACTCCGTCTGATCTAATCTCGTTAGTGCATCAATTTTATGGACATCCTGAGTTGGACGCTTTTAGCTGCGAGTCAGCCAATAAAGTTGTCAAAGCTTATAAAATGTTTACGATTAAGGACAACGGATTTAATCAAGACTGGAGAGGATATAAAACTATCTGGCTGAATCCTCCCTACAGTGCAGGATTCCTAGAGCCAGTTGTTGATAAATTGCTTGATTTGTTAGAGATAGAATACCCCGAAGTTTTCCTGCTAACAAATACTGACTCAACTCAGTGGTACAAAAAAGCGTTGCAGCGTTGCGATCGCTTTATTCTCCCCTCAACTCGCCTCACTTTCTATTCCCCCAAGCGGGCGGCGGAAGGGAAGAAACAAGACCAAAACCGATTTTCCCAAACCCTGTTCTACTTCGGTTTGCAACCGCAAAGAGTAGAAGAAATTTTTGAAGGTTGGGGCGTTGTTTGTCAAACTTCTAAATGGTGATTAATTATGAAATATTCAGGACACATTATTGTTCCTCCTTTCCTGCCTATAAAAGTTGTGGTGATGACAAACAAAACAAGCCACACCTTGAAAATAAGAAAATCCGGCTCTCTTGGTGACTTTATTGATTCAGAATCAGAACATCTGATTGAAAACAAAAATGCACTAAGTCGGCTTATTAATGGAGAAACCATTATTTTATAATCCATGCACGAACTAAGAACTTACGAAGCCATCAGAGATATTTTTGAGGATAAGATAGTCTCAATGTGTTTTGAGCCCGATCCTCAAGTATTCGTTCAATGGTTCCGGGTGATGGTGGGGAGCGCGACAATTGAGGATGATGTCGTTCTCTACCGAACTATTGATGGGAGGACTGGTGGGTTTGATTTCCGGTGCGATCCTTCTACTAAGGCTGTGATGGTTGCTTTTGCGATCGCTGGTATGCTTTGGACTTCAATCTTCCCCGGACTAATGAGGAAGATTGGGAAAACTTGGAAGAAGAAATAAAAAATAAACCCGGTAGGTTTACCGGGTTTTAAAGCTTAAGATTTAATACATTATCAATGATTTATAACGCTTTACTGCGTCCCACTGCCCTTGTGTGGCAGCTAGGTGAACATTATGATAGTCGTTACCTTCACACCTTTTATGATGACGGGCGATGACTCCCTCCAGTGAAACACCGAGACACTCTTCTTTGTCACTTTGGATCATTTCATCTAAGGCGATAATTGTTTCAATTCCTAGATTATTTGGATCGTAAGCGACAGAACTCAACCCTTCTGGGAGAATACCGTCATAGTGACGGTATCGGGCGTGAATGACGTGAATGAGCTTAGGTTTATCCATCTGCCAATACCGCCTCAAAATCGAAGCGGCAATCATTTGATTGATCTATAAATATGCTTCTTGTGCCTTCTGGAAGTAGCTCCGGGTTTTTAAAAATTTTCCCCCAACACTCAATCTCGAAAGGATGGGTATTCTCACTGTTTTGATGATAGATGTACCCATGTCCTCCGAAGAGGAAGTTAAACGTTCCCTGATCTTCTTCTACTGGAAAATTCTCAAGCTTTCCATTAGAAGAATTGATTATTTTCCCAATAAATTCACCTTCTGTTGTGGCGAACAGGTGATCATTCCGATAGGTTAAAAACATCATAACTATCTCCTTACTATCTCCTTTTATTTTAATTTTGCTGCAATAGAGGCGATCGCATTAGCTAATCGCACATCGTCATTATTCTTGCAAAAGTCTAAGATTTTTGGTGTTGCGGGGTTTTGATTGTTGATCACTTCATCCACCCGACAACTTCCTTTCATATACTCCTGGCACAACATCCGAGTTTCTTCATTCCAAACATGAAAGCGGAGTCCCGATAGTTGACGGGCTTCGGCTAATGTTGTTGGAATTCGACTGTCAATCTCCATAGGTTTAATGTCCCAAATTGTTAACTGTTTCTGTTTCAGGGTTTCCGGTTGCTTCCGGGTTTCAAGGGTTTCTACTTGTCCTTCTAAAACAGTCAACTCAAAACCCCACTTCCGAACTAAGGATCGGACAGTAGGGAATTTTTTGATTAAATTTTCTAATTGTTTTTCTAATTGTTGAATTCTGGCTTTGAGTTGTGCGACGGTCAGGTAGGATTTCATATTGCCTCAACGCCCATTCCCGGTGGCGACCCGATAAAAAGTTGTTTGAAAATGCCGTCTTTCCGGCTGTCAGCCTACCCACGCCCTCAAGGTTCAATCCTTGTATTTGCTACTTCTTAGGGTAATTGTCGCTTCAGTAGCCTAGCGATACAAAATCTTGTATACTTTATTTATACTCCTAATTTAGAAATATGTCAAGAGGAAAATGGAAAAAAGATCTAAAATACCAGAAGAAGCTACAGGTATGGCTTTCGGAAATTGAAAGGGAGAGGTTAGAGGCGATCGCAGCCTCCCGAAACCTCTCCCTCTCTGAATTAATAAGATATTGGATCAATCAATCTTGATCCAATATCTCCAAAGCTTTTTCCTTATCTCCCCAAGCTAGAGCAATACCGATTTTTTGCAATTGCTCTTTTAATTTCTTTGGGACTTTGAGGACGGTGGTTTCCGTCCCCTGCGGGTATAAGCTAGGTCGCCCAACGGATTTGGCTCCCATATTTTGTCCTTTTGAATTTTTAATGGGTGATTATTTCACCCTATACCCCCACAATCGCACTATGGGGAATAAGGGGGAATAATTAATTAATTAATCGCACCGTGTTCGCGTGCGAGCTCCCACCAAGAGGAAAATGCTTCTTCCCCCGACGGGGTTTTGAACATGAGACGCTCAAACGAGCGGTGGATTTTCGTCTCGTTCCAAATTTCTCCTTTGAGGGTTCCCGCTATCAGGAGCCCTCTTCTATATTGTTCTGACGAAGCGGGGTGGAAAGTGATATTTTTATAGTGCATAATTTTTCTCATCTATTAACCGCAACTGTTTAGTTAAAAGCCCCATCACCACGTCAAGGCAAGTTGCTTGATGGGGTTCCCTACATAGGAGTAGGGAATCAAATTATTCTTCGACAATTAGGATTTTTAATCCTAATTGATTAGCTTTTTTCTGAACTTCTTCTGGCGAGGGCCATCCGCCGACTAGCGGATGATCTTCCTCGATTTCTTCCCCGCCCACCACCTGGTAGGGGCAAACAACAAATCGATTGGCGTCAAGCAAACCATCGAAAGATTCTTCCCAATAACCTTTTAAGCTATCCATAGTTTTATCCTCTTTTTCCTTTGTGTTTAGGGTTGTTTCTCTCAACCCCTTGTGATTACTATATTACACATTTCGTGACGAAATGTCAAGGGGTTTCGTAACTAAATTATTTATCAAAATACAAACACCCTCAAAACCTTTACAGGGAGGGTGTTTTAACCTTTTTAACTTTATTCACTCAGGCGACTTGATCCTTTATTATTTTCCTTAGGCAAAAAGTTGACACTCCGAAACCCGTTAACTTCCTTGATCAACTTCTGTCCAAAACCAAATTCTTGAAGCTCATCAAAAATCTGCTCTGTTGTTTCCGCGTTTAGTCCGTACTGAGTGCGGAGTGATGATTTCCGATAACAATCACGGGCGGGGATTGGCTCCCCCTTAAATATTTCCAGTAGAAAACTATAAACGGCTTGCGCTACCTCCGATGGGATTTTTTCGGGTAGTTGCTTCTGGTTTGTCCCATTCCAGGGGGATTTATACTTGGCTTGTAATTCTGACTCAAGACTTAATCGCTTCTGTTCCTCCCATCCCTTTGTGATATAAAAAGCAATTTTTACTCCAACATTTTCGATGGATTCAAGATGTTTCTTAACATGATGCTCCCAGTCGCCTTTGTTGTTCCAGCGTCTCCACAAATCCTTAGATTGTCCAATATAAAGAGGGTTTTGATACCCTTCTACAAACACAGCATAAACCCCGGCTTCATGCTGTGGCAACCATTGTAATCCGTCAGGATAATCAACAGATTGCCACGTCATCGGGTTAAGAGGATCTATTGCTTCTAATACTTCTGGGATATTAGCTTTTTTGAGGTTGATCTTAGATTCAGGAATAATCGGGGTTAGTTGGTCGAAAAGCGGTTGTAAGTATTTAAATTGCATCCAAACTTGAGTTTTTATCTCAACATCAATTGACTGATTTCTTGCGTCCTTTTTGAAGTTAGAGATATAGCCTTGATGAGCGGGTTTAAAGTCTCCCGTCTCCGGGTCTGATTTATTAGCAAGGAAAAGCTTTAGGAAAGAACTATCAACAGAATCTTTCATCCCTTTAACTCCTGCTAATGCTTCACAGGTATCATTGTGGGTTAAACAAATAATAGAAACGGCTGATTTCCTAACATCTGAACACCAAGACTTAAGCATTAGTGCGGCTTTATTCTTATCTTGCAAACAATCCTTGTATTGAGTCATCTCGTCAAACAGAAACGAGAATTGCTGATCATCTCCCTGTAGGCTGTTGGTGACAAAATCAAAGTATTTATCAATTCGGGAACCAATAGCTGACCAGTCCTTTTTACCCCCGATAACATCAAAATAATTGACCCATCCATTTTTTTCAGCATGAGGATCGGCAACAAATATTTGATGCCCTTTCAGGAGCATTCGACACCCCAAAACAAACTGAGTAAATGTAGTTTTTCCTGACCCTTGATCTCCAATAACCATCAATAATTTATTTAGGATGCAAGCTTTAAACCACTCATTTCCTTCAGTCCAAATTACATCTCTTAGTTCTTCTACTGATTCAAAGTAACCCCGCTCCAATACCGCTTCGACCGGATTGATTTTGATCTGGGGGAGAGGAGGAATAATCAAGGGCTCGGGTTCTTCTCTCTCTAATACCGCAAGCTGACCGCGTGGCTGTTCTGTTTCATATTCTTCCGGCGGTGGGAGTCTTGGGTTTTGGGGTTGAGGATAGGGGTGTTGTTGACGCGCGATCGCCTGTTGGCTTTCTGCAAAATAAACAGCATCTCTAAGTTTGTCTAACTCGCTTTCCATTCCCAGTCGTCGCAGGAATATCGCCTCCGTTTGCTCCTCTAATTTGGCTTGCAGTTTAGATGCTTTCTCAGATTGGGAAGACATCACCCATCCGGCAACAGATAACGCGGCTCCGGTGGCGGTTCCTGTGATCGCCCACTGGGGAGATTTATTGATAGCAATCGGGGAAAACATAGATAGCCCACACCCGGCAATTGTTAACCCTAATGCCCATGCTGAAAGGTGAGGGTTTTTGAGATGATCGGGGATATGACTCACGATTCCTCCTGTTGTGGAGGTAGGGAGAAAAAGACCCAAGATGAAATAGCGACAGTTAGCAACAGACACCACAGAAGCAACCTAAGAGCTATCCAAGCTTGACCCAATCCCAGGGCGTAGAAGATGCCAATTAATAATGCTACGACTCCAAATATTATCTCGGCTGTGTCAAAATTACCTTGAGATTCAGAGAAGAGATAGAGGGCGATCGCTCCGACAATTCCCCCTAAATAGAGGCAAATTAAAAGCACTCTAATCTCAGGGAGAATTAAGGCAAAATGGGATAGCAAAAAGGAACAAGATAAACCTGTCCCGAAGATTGAAAATCGTTTAATTTTCCAGATGTTTTTCATAGTAACAAAAGTTTTGTTTTTAAATTATTTGTCATCTTTTACAAACTGTCTGATTACCTCCTTACTCTCATTAACCAAGTCCTGTAATTTATCGCGTTCAAAAACATATTTATTCCAGAGCAAGACAGTCCAGCGAAGCAAATCTTTTAACAACCAAGGAGAAAACCCTGACACATCTTTTTTATTGACGATAAGATTTCTATAATAATGCTCTTCCCAGAATCCGTAGCAAACTGGAGGTGCTTTTGTATTCAGGAATGGATTTAGAGAGTTTATTAATCGTGATTCATGATAGTTAGAGGTGCTATTGTCTACATAAACCTCTCCGAGCAAGCTGTCTTTACCAAAAAACATGACATAAAGTAGGCATTCCCCCTCTTCTGGGATTGCTGAAGACTGTATTTTTTGTCTTATTTTAGCGTGACTCCCCAGCCTGTTTTTTACGTTTCTTGAATACCCGATATAAAAAATCCTTTTCTTAGAAGCAAACATATAAATTCCGGGTTTACTATCCCATAAATGGGCAATATACCACTCCTTTACTTTTGCTTGTTCTATAAATTGATAGGTGAAAGCCCACGGACTTTTAGATAATCCAAGGGATTGAATAAGGCAATATCGATTTATTTCCATAGTTATTCAAGGGGGAATATTTCTCCCCCTCAGAAAGTTTACAGTTTCATTGAGCTTTCAATTCGGTCTAGTTGACCCAGAACATTCAACGCTCCGGTGTGCTCATTAGCAAACAGGGAGACTGTTTTCATGTAGTGGGGTGTTTGAGCATCAAGGTGTGATTGGGTTTTCGTCTTTTCATTAAACCGATCAAGGGATTGGTTGGATTGATGTCGAATATCTTCTTGATCCGCTTTGTACCATTGGGTTTTAGCGACTTCAATTTGCTCTTTCGCCTTGACAACTTCCTCCTTATTTTTGGCGGCTTCAGTGGCTTGCTTGGCAATAATTTGCGCTCCTTCCACTTCGTTTTTCGAGTAGTAAACTTTATCAGGAATATTGAATTGTTGCTCAAACTCCTGAGTCCCCAAGTAGGAGCGTTCTCGATTCCAGGGAGTAATATCTGTTTTGCTAACAGGAGCCATAGCCTTCTCAATATCGCATCCCGTTCCCTTGGTTTTGATGACCGTTGAGGTAAACTTTTTGAGGTTGTCCAATCTAGTTGCCATTGATTTTCTCCCATTCTTTAATCAAGTGTTTTTTACATCCGTCGCCGCCATTGTTTTTAAGGCATTTGTTGTATGCTGAAAAGTTGGCGGCTGTGATGAATTTGTGGAAAGATTCGGTGGGTTTATGAGTTAATCGAATAGACTCAAAGACGATTAACCCAACTAACCCCACAGAAAGTAAACTCATAAACCATGTAAAAATCTGAACTGAAGAAATAGTAGGGGCGGGGGTCTCGGTTTCTTGAGAGGATAAATACATTTAATGAGATATCTCCTGTTGTTTTTGTTGAGAAATTGAATCGAGATAGCCAGCAATTGCACCACTAAGAAATCCAAATAAGTGACCCTCCCAACTAATACCTTGACTTGCTAACGTTGGGGACATTCCCCCTATCAAATCTTGAAATACAATCCAAGTTAGAACCGCACAAACTAGGTTTGGAAAATCAAGACGGAACACAGCAGACAGAAGACAGAAACCGAAAAAACCATAGATTGTTCCGCTTGCTCCCACGTGAATCGATCCAGGCTGCCCCATTACCCAAACCGCAGCACCCGTAAGGACAGAAATAATCCAGAAGTTTTTGTTGAATTGTCCGGGTGCTTTGAGGATTGTTAGTGAGGCAAGGGGGACGTATCCGATTGTGTTACCGATAAGGTGTTGAGCGTTACCATGAAGGAATGGGGCGGCAAAGATTCCGATTAGTCCTAATGTGTCCGCTCGTCCGGGTCTGAGTCCAAAGGCATCGAGAGGATTTAAAAACATCTCCAAACCCCACATGATGCCGAGGTAGAGAACAGCCCACTTGAAGTCTTTAATCAAGTCCTTCATTTCTGGTTTTTCGTCCTTCTAGCCACTTTTGCCGCATCCTCTCTGAAGCTTGCTGTGCCTGCTCTGAAAGAATATTCCACTGAGATCGAGGCTTTATTTGTTCTGCCCCCCAAACACAATCTTGTTTTGTTTCGCTTAACGGGTTTTCCTGCGGGTGTGTTTGATAATAAAAAAGGGCTGTTGTTACCCAGTCGGGGTCTAGCAAACAAGGATCGGGACAAAATGTAGCCTTTGCTTGCTCTATTAGTAAAAGCGTTATTTCAGGGTAGGAATGTTCCATTTTATAGCTCCGGGTGTTTGCTGTTGTGGGGGTGCGTGATTAGCTTGGGGAGATGGCATTAATCCTTGATTTCTCATCAAAAAAAATCCTATTCCGAGAAGAGCGATCGCTCCCCAAATATAGTTTTTAGTGTTGTTGTTCATGGTTAAAAGTCCGAGTACAAAGGATGTTGTTATGGAGACTTGTTAAAGCTGGGATTGTTGCAAATCCAATCACTCCAAATATCAACCATTGAGTTATAAACCGTGTCATCGTCATCTTAAATCTCCTGAAACATACGCTCTACAGAATTGACTGGTGTTTTGGGATGGGGTACGAGTCTCAAAAAAATCCGTACCCCCTCTTTGAATTGAAATAATCAAAAATAGAAACCAAGTCAGTTTCCATGCCAGCAACTCTTTTTTTGTGTAAAGAGTGGTGATGTCCATTATTTATTTATTGCTGTTATTCACGATGACTGGAGATTGAGGCATGATTACAGTGGGTCGCCACATTCCTGTTAGGATTGGAATTGCTAAAATTCCAATAATTAGAAATGGCATTGGAATAGCTGTAACAGAAAATACTGGGGTTTGCTGTTGAGGTTGAGAACGAGGTTGACGACGCTGGGGTTGTTCACAATAGTCTTCATTGTCGTCATCGTAATCAACTATATTTTTAATCCGAATTCTAGGCATGATTTTACTCCTTAGTCGTTGTCAAAGTTGAAAACAGTTGTTCCCGTTCCCGAAGGAACCGAGACAGTATTTGGGGTGACTTGGGGTTGAACTGTTTGATAGGTTTGTGGTTTGTTTAAGAACATTTGAACCCCTAAAAAGCCAATCGCAGTTCCTAAAACCACACAGTGCCAATTTTTAAGTTTTGAAAAGTTCATTTTGTCGTCTCCACGTTTTTCAAGTATTTCGTCAATCTCGACGATTTGGTCAAGATCTTGCGGTGTACATTTGTCGGCTAATAACAAGCGATCGCGCTCTGCTTTTAATTCAGAAGAACTTAAAGATGAAAGTGTTGTAACTTCCGACTGCAAAACGGTTGACTGATCTTGAATCGCTGTATTGCTGAATGTCCATGTTAGGCTCCGTGCCATATTCCTCCGTTTCTGTTGGTAATTGATATTCGTAGGTTCGTGTCTCAGTCCGTCGATTTGGACAAGGTGAATAGGGTTGAGTTTCTGTGTTTAAATAGGCTTGCTGAAACTCGTAGCCCGGTGGAAGTTGTGCCAAGGCATGACCTGACACAGAAGTTGAGACAAGGCTCATGACAAGGCTTGTGCCAAGTTGTGCCAAGACTTTTGGAGGAATCACCGTGTCACATGACAGGGGAGAGTGTACAAGAGGAAGAAGAATTTGATCCATTATTTTGAGTCCTGTTTTACAAAGTCTATGAACTGGTTTCTTGCGGAGACAAGTCCACAAACTTGATCCAAATTTTTCTGCATTAGCCAACCTGTTGCTCCGATTCCTAGTACCACTCCAATCGTTAAAGTGATCAGGGTATTTCCGATGATTGACTTAATATTTCCGATGGCTTTTAACATTATTCTCCTGGTTGTGTGGGAGGGTATTGTTTGGGATTTTACTGATAACTATTCCATTACAAAAGATGATTAACACAATTAGGAATAGCCATAATCCGATCAGAAATTCCATTAGATTACCCCTCCCATTAACAGAATTATATCTAGGCTTGATGGATTACTTACCCTCCGGTAGTGCAAAGTAACCGAGTACGTTTTCACTTCCTGAAAGTTGAAATCGATGTTGTTTTTCAACCTCTCGGATCTCTGCATCAATAATGGTTCCGGCTTGACTAAAACAGGTTACGACTTTGGGAAGTTCAAACCCTTTTAGTAACTGTTCCAAGACTTTATCTTGTAATTTTTCCGCAGCCAATTCGACTACTTTAGGAGCCATTTGCTCTGCTAAACCGTCGGCCATTTTGTCAATAACATCTGCCATTGATCCGGCTGCGTGTTCCGATTTTCCACCCGTTTTCTTTTGTTGGGATTGTAAGTCCTTAACGTATTTTTCAACGGCTTGACCTACAGAAAGAGAGTGAGTTTGTTGCAGTCCAACGATTGAAGAAAGGATCGCAACCATGCCATTTTGAGGAACCTTTGTCGCGTCAAAATGGAAATGTTCTACAAGTGTTGAAATAATTAATCTAGCTCTATCGGGTTTGATTCCGACCGCAGTGGCGATCGCATCGAGGTCATAGGTTTGCTGTGTTTGTGTTGTCATAGTCCTTTTACTCTGATATCGTTCAAAATTCTTTCACGAGTTCGGGTTCTAGCCCGGTTTCGATATTCAATTAACTTACTTGTTGCCTCTGCGGAAATCATTCCGTCGTGGGGTTGAAAATCAAATTCTTCAGGAGATAATACGCTTCTTAAATCAGCGCATAAAAGGCGAAGATGATTGACCGAGATCCCTAATATAGAGGCAACTTGCTCACGGGTATAGTGGGTTATTTCCTCAATACTTGCGCTCCTCATAGTCGGTTGTTAATCGTTTAAGTTTGGTTTCATAAGCGAAATATTTCGTTCGCTTGATACTTAAGATAAGGGTGATTCAATGGATCATCAATGCGCTTGTGAATTCGCTTGCGAACAAACTAAAAACCCCTGGACTCAAACAAAAGATCCAGGGGTTTAAAGGGTTATTTTTATTTTGTGGCGTGTTCTTGATATACCCTGTATGCGTCCTTTTTAGCTCTCCGAGAGGGGTTACGATAACCACAACTCCATTGTCTAACTATTGAATCCGAATAGTCCATTTCTTCTGCAATTCGTTGCAGTGTCCATCCAAATTTTTGTTGCAGATAGTGGGCTGGAT